>NZ_JAOPWB010000064.1 GCF_025965855.1 Mycobacterium sp.
TCCCGCCGGGTCGGGGGCTCCCCGGTGAGCAGGAAGTGTTGGTTGATCAACGCCGCCCCGACCCGCGCGGTCAGCGGGGTGATTGTGGCCGGGTCGAGGTCGCCGTCGTCGACCGCGGCCTGCAGGATCGATTCGACGATCTTGAGGCGCGGGCGCACCACGGCGTCGGCGAAGATGGTGCGCATCTCCGGTTCGTGCAGCAGCTGCTGGATGACGTCGATGCCGGGGAAGGTGGTCTTTCCGGCCAGCATGTCGCGGTGCGAAGTGAGCATTGTCAGCAGGTTCTCCCTGGCCGACCGGCCGGAGCGCAGCTCGGGCAGCGGCGGCAGCGCGAAGACCAGAGCGGCGTGCACCAAATCATGCTTGCTGCACCAGCGCCGGTACAACGCCGCCTTGCCGGTGTGGGCGCGCGCCGCGATCCCTTCCATCGTCAGCCCGCCGTAGCCGACTTCGGCCAACTCCGCCAACGTGGCCTCGTACAGCGCACGTTCGAGCACTTCGCCCCGTCGGCGGCTCCGGGTGCTACTGCGGTCCTGGGTTAGCTGCGGCATTTCTCGATAGTAGCCGCCCGCGTTCCTATCCGCTGCCCGCCGGCGACGCGATGCCCGGGCCGATCATCGCGGTAGGGTGCCTGCATGCCCGAGACTCCGCGGTTGCTGTTCGTCCACGCGCACCCCGACGACGAGAGCCTCGCCAACGGCGCCACCATTGCGCACTACACCGCCCGCGGGGCAGAGGTGCGCGTCGTTACCTGCACCCTCGGCGAGGAGGGCGAGGTCATCGGCGACCGCTGGGCCGGGCTGGCAGTCGACCGCGCGGACCAACTCGGCGGCTACCGGATCGGCGAGCTGACGGCCGCATTGCGCGCGCTGGGCGTCAGCGCACCCATCTATCTCGGCGGCGCGGGCCGATGGCGTGACTCGGGCATGCAGGGCACCCCAAAGCGCGGTCGCCAGAGGTTCATCGACGCCGACGAACGCGAGGCCGTCGGCGCGCTGGTCGCCATCATCCGCGAGCAGCGCCCCCACGTCGTCGTGACTTACGACCCCAACGGCGGCTACGGGCACCCCGACCACATCCACGCCCACGCCGTCACGACGGCCGCGGTCGCCGCCGCGGGCTCCGCCGACTACGCGGGCGAGCCCTGGGCGGTGCCCAAGTTCTATTGGACGGTCCTGGCCACGAGCGCGTTCGAGTCGGGCTGGCGGGCGCTGGACCGCGACGAGCTGCTGCCCGGCTGGATGATCCCGCCGCCAGACGAGTTCGACTTCGGATACGCGGATTCCGACATCGACGCCGTCGTGGAGGCCGCCCCGGATGCGCTCGCCGCGAAGACGGCCGCCCTCGCCGCGCACGCCACCCAGCTCGTCGTCGGCCCGACCGGCCGGGCCTGCGCACTGTCGAACAACCTGGCGCTGCCCATCCTCGGCGAGGAGCATTACGTCCTGGTGGCCGGCTCCGCGGGGGAGCGCGACGGGCGCGGCTGGGAGACGGATCTGCTCGCGGGACTCGGTTTCAGTGCCGCCGCAACGCGGTAGGCTGCCAAACAGGCAGCCACGGAAGGAATTCGCATGGACCCCGACCTGGACCCTAACCTGCAGCACTGGCAGGACCGGCTCGACAGCCTGCAGTGGGTCATCGGCTCGATACTCTCCAACGTCGACAGCGTCCCGACCTGACCGAAACCAAGTCACGCGCCGCGTCCGTCCCGGACAGCGGCGCGACAGATCCCGCGATCCGTTTCGTCGTTTTGGCGCTGCTGGCGGTGGACGGGATTCTGTCGGCACTGGCAGGCGCCCTGCTGTTGCCTTCCTATATCGGCTCGATTCCCTTTCCCATCAGCGGGCTGCTCAGTGGCCTGCTCAACGCGGCGCTGGTGTGGGCCGCCGGGCTGTGGACCCGCTCCGCGCGGGTGGCCGCGTTGCCACTGTGGACGTGGCTGATCACGGTGGCCGTGATGAGCATGGGCGGTCCCGCCGACGACGTGATCCTGGGCGGCCGGGGACTGATGGCCTACGGGGCCCTGGTGTTGATCGCGCTGGGGGTCGCGCCGCCGGTGTGGGTGTTGTGGCGGCGCGGCCGCCACCGCTGAAACCTAAGGCAGGTTGACGCCGATCGGCGGCAACGGCGGCAACGGCGGCAGGAAGTCGAGCACCCAGTTGATCTCGGTGTTGACGAACTGGTTGATCGACGCCGTGGTGGCCGACCAGAAGGTGCTGAGTCCCTGCGTGAAACCGATTGTCCCGTCAATGACGTCGATCGCGTTGAATAATGCGCTCTGCACGATGGGCTCGAAGAGGTAGTAAAAGAAGTTGATTTGCGGAGCCAGCCAGCCGATGTAGGGCAACCAGCCAACCGCGTACGCCGCGAGGTTGAAGCCGTACTGCACCCACGGCTCGATCGCCAGGTAGGCGGCCTCGATCTGGTCGCCAATCGAGACCAGTGCGTTTGCCGCCGGCACCGCCGCGGCGTTGGTCACGGCGGCGGCCGGGGCGAGTAGCGCGCTGGCCGCGGTCAGGGCCCTGATCCCGGCGGTCGGCTGGAGCAGCAGCGCGCCGGCTTGACTGGCGACTGCCTGGACGCCGCCACCGCCGCCCAGCAGCCCGGCTCCACCGAGGAAATTGGAGCCGGCCACGACGCTCTCGACGCGGCTCACCGCACTGGACACGGCGTCGCCGGCCGCGCCCGCGACTCCGCCCCCGCCGCCGCCGAGCAGCGCCGAGGCGGGCGCGTTGACCGCCCTGGCGAGGGTCTGCGCGGCGTTGGACTCGGCCGCCGCGAACGCGTTCGCACCGGCGCTCAAAGTCTGGACAAACTGCTCGTGGAACTTCGCGATTTGGGCGCTGAACTGCTGATATCCCAGCCCGTGCTCGGAAAGGAACGCGGCGACCTGTGCCGACACGCCGTCGGCGGCCGAAGCCGCCACTGCGGATGTCGGGGCCGCCGCCGCCGCGGTGGCCGTGCCGAGGGTCGAACCGACGCCGGCCAAATCCGAAGCCGCCGCGGCCAGCGCCTCCGGGGCCGCGAATAGGAACGACATTCGGCACCTCCCTGGTACGACGGATGGTATCTCGGTCGCCGCTGGATGGCGGGCAAGTTTGCCAAACACTTAGTAAGGGCCCGGCGGCGGCGGCGAACGCGGGGATGTCGACCGCGGGCCGTCGGGACCCTGGCGCTACTGTTGCGCGTATGGCACCGTCGCCCAAAGTTTCACAAGTTGGGCCGGGCGGATGAAATTCGATCGTGGGGAAGTTACACCAACGTGCCACTGACACCGGGGCCCTCGGAGCCCGCTGCTCTGCCTAGCCCTGTCGTTTCGCCTAAGGCCAGCGCGTCGGCGTTACGGCGCGTCCTGCGGCGGGCCCGGGACGGGGTCGCGCTCAACGTCGAAGAGGCGGCCGCCGCGAACGCGTTCGCACCGGCGCTCAAAGTCTGGACAAACTGCTCGTGGA
>NZ_JAOPWB010000071.1 GCF_025965855.1 Mycobacterium sp.
GGGAAAGTCCGCGGGGTCCACCAGGGCGCCTGAATCGAAGTCGCCACTGTCGCTAGCCATACGCACCGGTTGCCCCAGCCCCCGGCGATTAACCGCGGCGAACCGTCACCGCGGTGCTCGCCACATGGACCTCATCGTGGGGCCGCCACCGGGCAACTCGATCTCGCGGGTGACGGTGAACCCGAAACGTTGGTAATACGGCACGTTTTCGGGTTTGGTCGACTCGAGATACGCCGGACAATACTCGGCGTCGCAGCGGTCCAGCCGCGACCGCATCAGGGCCTGGCCGAAACCCTGGCCGCGGACGGTCGGGTCACTGCCGATGACGGCCAGATACCAGTGCGGTTCTTCCGGGTGGGCGCGCTTCATCGCTTCCTGCACCGCGCGTCCCTGCATTGAACGCAGGCCGAACACCCGCAAAAACGTTGGCGTCATCGCCAGCTGGCCCCAGCGCGTGTCTTGCCATTGATTCGGCGGATCCCACAACGCCGCCGCACCGATTCCGGTTCCGTCGCCGGCCACCTCCACGCCGCCGCGGGCCAGATGATGGTGACGGGTCATCGTCGCGAACAGCCGGTATAGCTGCGCGGTCCGCGCCTCCGCATCGGGGAGTAGCCAGATCATCACCGGGTCGTCATAGAACGCCCGAGCCAGAGTGCGTGACTGCTCGCGGATGTCGGCTTTGCGCGCCGGGCGCGCCTGCGGGGCCACCTAAGTCAGGCTAGTGGTGACTGGGCGGCTAGAACGAGTAGTCGCGGAAGGTCATGACGAAGCCAAATACGGCGGCGAGGCCGGCCAGGACATAAATGACGATCGAAAGCCACACGGTGTTGATCGATGAGGCTAACCAGCACGCCAGAAACGCGCCGGACAGCAGGCACACGCCGTAAAACGGCGTGCGCTGCGGCTGCTCACCCCGGGCCATCTCGCTGGTAGTTCCCACCTCCGCCCGCGGCAAACCGGCGAGCCTGCATTTGGGGCGTCCCGCAGGTGTCGTGACCGGTTTGGCGGGTATGTGAGTCCGGTGACCGGCATCTCGCGGCGAGCGTTCGGGCGGATGGCCGCCGGCGCGGGCATGCTCGGCACCGCGGGAGTTTCTGCGGGCTGCGGGAAACCGCGAGAAGACCGCGGCAAACCGACCGTTCCGCCGCCGGCGGCCAAGGGGGTGGGGGTCGTGCTCTCGCACGAGCAATTCCGCACCGATCAGCTGGTGGCGCAGGCCCAGGCGGCCGAGCAAGGCGGCTTCCAGTACGTGTGGGCCAGCGACCACATTCAGCCCTGGCAGGACAACCAGGGCCACTCGATGTTTCCTTGGCTGACCCTGGCCCTGGTCGGCAACAGAACCGGCCGCATCTCATTCGGGACTGGCGTGACCTGCCCGATATACCGCTATCACCCCGCCACGGTGGCCCAGGCGTTCGCCTCGCTGGCGATCCTCAGCCCGGGAAGGGTGTTCCTGGGATTGGGCACGGGCGAGCGACTCAACGAACAGGCCACCACCAACGCGTACGGCAACTACACCGAGCGCCACGACCGGCTGGTCGAGGCGATCGCCCTGATCCGCCAGCTGTGGAGCGGCTCGCGAATCTCCTTCGCCGGCCGATACTTTCAGACGAACTCCTTGAGGCTCTACGACACTCCGGCCACGCCGCCGCCGATCTTCGTGGCCGCCGGGGGCCCGAAAAGCGCAAAGCTGGCGGGTCAGTACGGCGACGGCTGGATCACCCAGGCCCACGACGTCACGAACTCGAAACTGCTGGCCGCATTGGGCGCCGGGGCGCAGGCCGCCGGTCGCGACGCTGCCAGCTTGGGCAAACGCGCCGAACTCTTCGCCGTCGTCGGCGACCACGATCAGGCCGCCCGCGCCGCTTCGTTGTGGCGGTTCACCGCCGGGGCCGTCGACCAGCCCGATCCCGTCGAAATCCAGCGCGCCGCCGAGTCGAACCCCATCGACAAGGTGCTCGACAACTGGGCGGTCGGCACTGACCCTGCCGCCCACATCAATGCGGTGCAGAAGGTTCTCGACGCCGGGGCCGTTCCCTTTCTGCACTTCGCCCAGGACGACCCCATCACGGCCATCAACTTCTACCGCACCCACGTCTTACCCGAACTTCACTAGGGCCGCCGCGAGCCGCCGATAAATCACGCTGCTTCCGCAGGACGACCGTCCGCGGGGATAATTACACCCTATGCCGCAGGTTTTTCCGGCCCGTTATTTGCTGCGTGCTAAAGACCTGGCCGACGCCCGTTACGCCGAGCCGATCACCGTAGATGATTTGGCTGCTGCCGCCGGGCTCTCGCGCGCCCACTTCAGCCGCATGTTCACTCGGACCTTCGGTGAATCACCGCGCTCGTACCTGCAGACGCGCCGATTGGAACGAGCTGCCGCGCTGCTGCGTTACACCGACCGATCTGTCGCCGACATTGCGGTCATGGTCGGTCTGCGGAGCGTCGGTTCGTTCACCACTACGTTCGGCCGCGTGTATGGGTTGCCGCCCGCGGCCTACCGAGCCAGCCTCCCGCCCGCGTCGGTGCATGCGCGGGTGCCGAGCTGCATCCTGCAACGGGACACCCGACGGGCCTCCGACAGCCGCATCAAGACAGCACACGGGAAGAAGACGGACGACATCGGCAGCCCGTAACGTCGTGCCCATGTTGAAGATTGCCAGCGCCCATCTGTGGGTGCATGACCAGGATGTGGCACTCAAATACTGGACCGAGAAGGTGGGTATGGAAGTGCGACAAGATGTTTCGTTACCGGAGTTGCCCTTGCGGTGGCTCACGGTCGGTCCACCGGGACAGGATGACGTGTCCATTGTGTTGATGGCCATTCCAGGTCCGCCGGTGATGGACGACGCGACCCGCGATCAGGTGAGCGAAGTGATGGCGAAGGGTTTCGCCGGCACGGTATTCCTCGTCACCGATGACTGCCAGGCCACCTACGAGAAGATGCGGTCGCGCGGCGTGGAGTTCACCGAGGAGCCACATGAGATGCCATACGGCATCGACAGCGGTTTCCGCGACCCATCAGGCAACAGCGTTCGGTTGACCCAATTGGCAGATATCGGCGGCTGACCGCGACAATCCACGGCCGGCGGCCGCATTACGATGGTGTGGCTACCTCAACGAGTCCGGTGCGGCGCTGCGCCGGGGAACGGTTGGCCACGGTGTGGGACTTCGAAACTGACCCCGAATACCAGGCGAAGCTGGACTGGGTCGAAAAGTTCATGGTCGACGAGCTGGAACCGCTCGATCTGGTCGCCCTCGACCCATATGACAAGAAGAACGCCGAGATGATGGCGATCCTGCGCCCGCTGCAGCAGCAGGTGAAGGACCAGGGACTGTGGGCCGCGCATCTGCGGCCCGAGCTCGGCGGTCAGGGCTTCGGTCAGGTCAAGCTGGCGCTGCTCAACGAGATCCTCGGACGCTCCCGTTGGGCGCCTTCGGTCTTCGGCTGCCAGGCGCCCGACTCGGGCAACGCCGAGATCCTCGCGCTGTTCGGCACCGACGAGCAGAAGGCCCGCTATCTGCAGCCGCTGCTCGACGGCGACATCACCTCGTGCTATTCGATGACCGAACCCCAGGGCGGGTCGGATCCCGGGCAGTTCGTCACCGCAGCGAGGAGGGACGGCGATGACTGGGTGATCAACGGCGAGAAGTGGTTTTCCACGAACGCCAAGCACGCGTCGTTTTTCATCGTCATGGCGGTCACCAACCCCGACGCCCGCACCTACGACAAGATGTCGCTGTTCATCGTTCCGGCCGAGACGCCGGGCATCGAGATCGTGCGCAACGTCGGCGTGGGCGCCGAATCTTCGAAGCGGGCCAGCCACGGCTACGTGCGCTACAGCGACGTCCGCGTGCCCGCCGATCACGTGCTGGGCGGCGAGGGCCAGGCATTCATGATCGCGCAGACCCGGCTGGGCGGTGGGCGCATCCACCACGCGATGCGCACAATCGCCTTGGCGCGCAGCGCGTTTGACATGATGTGCGAGCGCGCGGTGTCGCGACAGACCAGGCACGGGCGCCTGGCCGATTTCCAGATGACCCAGGAGAAGGTCGCCGACAGCTGGATCCAGATCGAACAGTTCCGGCTGCTGGTGCTGCGCACCGCTTGGCTGATCGACAAGCACCACGACTACCAGACGGTGCGCCGCGACATCGCGGCGG
>NZ_JAOPWB010000094.1 GCF_025965855.1 Mycobacterium sp.
TGGATGCCGTTGATCACTGTCGACGGCATGCGCTCCACCGGCCCCGCCAACTCCATGTTCTTCATCCGGCTCAGCACCTCCGATACGAGGGAGGCCGCCTCCACCCGGGCCAGGTTCGCGCCGAGGCAGAAATGGGTGCCGCCGCCACCAAATGCCAAGTGCGAATTGGGCTTACGAGTCACATCGAAGCGGTCGGGATCGACGAAGTGGGCCTCGTCCGATTGGCCGACGGGTAGAACATCGCCACCCGGTCGCCCTCCTTCACGGGCACCCCGCGTAGTTCGGTGTCCTTCGTGGCCGTGCGGAGGAACGCGATGAGCGGGCTGACGTAGCGGAGCATTTCTTCAACCGCAGTCAGCAGCAGCGACGGATCCGCCTCCAGCTTTGCCCGCTCCTCCGGATGGTCCATCAGCACGCGCGTGCCTCCAGCGACCAGGTTACGGGTCGTGTCGCCGCCCGCATTGATCAGCAGCAGGAACAAGAAGTTGAACTCGCTTTCGGTGAGGCGCTGTCCGGTCGACCTCGGCATGTAGCACCGATGTGGCGATGTCATCGCGAGGATCCGCACGTTCGCGGGCCACGAGTTCCGTTGAATACCGAAACATCTCGGCGCCCGCCTTCATCGCGCGCTTGTCGCCTATCAGACCGGTGTTCGTGATCTCGGTCAGCTCGTAAAGCCGGTAGCCGTCCTCCAGCGGAATGCCGAGCAGTTCGGCGATGACGTATGAGGGCAGCGCACCAGCGACGTCGGTGACGAAGTCGCACTCGCCCCGCTCGATGACGCTGTCGACCACGTCGCGCGCCATGTCCGTGATGCGTTCGTTGAGCTTCGCTACCTGGCGCGGCGTGAAGCCCTCGCTGACCAGAGCGCGCAGCGCAGTGTGCCGCGGCGGGTCCATCGTCATCATCATCACGCCCCGCTGGTCGGCGATGTCGTCGGGACCGGGCACGTCGAAGTACACCGCCGTCGCCTCCGACGACCACGTGGCGCTGTCGCGGGACACGGCAAAGACCTCGTCGTAGCCGGTGAGCGCGAGGAACCCAGGCCCATCCTTGTGCGGGTGCGCCATGCCGCGGGTGCGCACTCGCGGAGCTTCCGGAACGCATCGAAGGGCATTCCCGACCCGTATGTGTCCGGATCGGCGAGGTCGACACCGCCGATGCTGATCGCGTCTTCGGTCACGCCGTGATGGCCGATACGCGGATGTGCTCCGATGGGGAAACGGCAACCCCCGGCAAAACCGCGCTGCGGATCGCCGCCAATATCGCCGGGTGATGGCCGGCATGATCGCCGGTGGGTGTGGTGATCAGGCGGGGCGGCTGCGACGTCCATTGCAGCCGGTCAAGGGCTGCCTGACCGCCTTTGGCGGTGAACTGCTCCGCATCCTCGGGCGAGGCAATCAACGTCACATCGGTTCCACGGTGGGCAAGCGTTGTCAGAACATCCTCCGGCAGCAACACGAGTCCGACCCGGCTCAACACTCGCAGGACGTATCGCGGGAGGTGGTTGTGCATAAAGCTCTTAGTCAGCTCCCGAGCCTGGTTGATAAGTGCTTTGAGGCGCCTTGTCCTGGATTCGGACGGGCCGCCGCCCGAGTCACTACCCGCGCTGGCGTCTAGCGTTTTTTTCCGGGCGCGCCACTGCTGTAGCAAGGTGGGGGCGACGCGCCAATTCCACACTATTTGGTTGACCAGGATCGCCGACCGCGCACCAATATTGCGTGCGGCATGAGCGGCGTACCACGAGCCGGAGCAAATACCGACAAGCTCGAGTTCGCCGGCGTCTTGGCACGCATGTCTGGCCACCGCTACCGAGTCGGTGATGTCAGCCTTGGAATACACCCTGCGCCAAGGGTCCCGGCTGATCTGGCCCGACAAGCCCAGTCCTGCAGGGTCCCAGCGCAACGCCTGTGACCCGGCCGCCGCAATGCGACGTGACAATTCGACCCACTCCCGGGCGGGTCCTACGTGCAAGTCGGTGGACGTCACGAAGAACACCACGGTCTTTGCGCGCGTGGGACTACGGCGTCGGGGCAGCGTCCGGATGGCGAATAGGCCGTTCGGCTCGATTCGTTCGATGCTCTCGAAAACGTCGACCCCGTCGGGCCCTTCGGCCGGCATCGTCGCCGTTGTCAGGTATCGGGGTACGGCGCGATGGGTGGGAGTGGGAACATTCCCGTCGATCCACTCGATGATCGAATCGACCGCGGTGAAAGGGATCGGTAACAACACCTCCCTCGGCCGGGCGCATTCCGGCAGACCGCCGGTGATGATCGAATCAACGCCCTCGGCCGACGCCAGGGCGGTGACGCGCTTGTCGGTCTCGGCTGGTCGTCGCACCAGAAGTACGTTGTCGACGCCATGAGTGCTGACGGGATCGACACCCATCCGCAGCGCGGCGAATTCTGCGGCGGCGTGCTCGCTCAACCGCCCGCCGATGATTGACACTTCGCCGGGCGTAGGAGCGTCCTCGCCCACCGACAACCGGAACAGCGTGGTGTGTTCCCGAAGGTAACGCCTGCCCGTTCCAGGGGGATCGAGGTACACCACGCGGCTGACCGTGTGGGATTGGGACAGGTACTCGTCGAGGATCAGGCACCCGGCACGTATGCCGATAGCGGTCGCCGACTCCGCGCCGATCAGTTTGAGGTAGTCGAGCGCGTGGCCCACGCTTGCCACCCAGTTGGCCACCGCGTCATCACGGCCCTGAGCGTATGCAGAATCACCCAAGCCGAGATAGTCAAAACGCAGCACGCCGAAACCGCGACGCGCCAGGCTGTCGGCGAGGATCCGGTGTAGTCGAACACTGTCCATCCCCTCCTTTCCGAGCGAACCACAGATCACTACCCCGCCCCTGATCTGGTTATCGACCGGCAGATGAACCACGCCGAACAATGGCGAATCAGACGGTCCGAAAAATGTCGGCACCTCTGTCGTCGTCAACGGCATGTTGCGCTGGCTCCACGATCGGCTTCCGCCCCTAGCGGATAGTCGCCGGCCGCCGCGGTCAGCGCCTCCGGCTGTGTGGTAACGAACGACATATGCTTCTCCTCACGGACATGGACCGACCGGCAAAGCGCCCGCAGCGCCTGCTGTGACGTCCGGTCGCAGCGATCATGGGCCGACGAGGTACAAACGGAAGGTTCAGCTCTAGGCCTACTTTACATACTTCTTAGATGATATGCGCGATTTAACGAACTTGTAGTAACGTGGACGGCGACGGGGAGGGTGTCCCCGTGCTCCTGGTGACCGGCAAAGGTGTTTGGTGAAGTGGTGTTGATATGGCGATCGCCGAGGCGCCGATGAAGGCGCAACGCCGGCTCGGGCTGGACCTGTCGTGGCCGCGGATCACCTCGGCGTTCCTCCTCGACGTCGCGGTGCTGGTACTGGCCAGTCACTTGCCCGGCGCGCGGCACACCGTCGCATGGTGGTATGGCGTCGCCGTCGCGGCGGTCGTGACGATCGCGGTGGTACCGACCTACCGAGGGATCACGGTTGCCTCAGCTCTATCCAGGTGGGTGTTGGATTGGTCGGCCCCCGAGATGTTTGGCGCGTCCCCCGACCCCGAGGCAAAACCAAGCCCGGGATGCACACCCGCGATCGATCACCGGCGCCGCTTCGGCCGCGACGTGGTCGGGGTGCGCGAGTACCAGGGCCAGCTGGTTGCGGTGATCGCCGTGGACCGGCCGGCGGACGCACCGTCGGGGCCGCATCAGAGCCAGACGGTCTCGTCGGCTACTTTGCCGGTGGCGGCGGTCGCTGCGGGGCTGCACCAGTTCGATGTGTGCCTTGACGCCATCGACATCGTCTCCGTGCGAAAGCAACACGTCTACGAGGCCGCCGACCCGTCCGCCCCGCCAACCGTGGACGATCGCCCCGCGGGTGTCCAGCACGGCACGTGGCTGGTCTTGCGGATGGATCCGCAGCACAATGTCGGCGCGGTGGCGGCCCGCGATTCGGTGGCCTCTACCTTGGCGGCGGCCGTCGAGCGGCTCGTCGACAATCTGAACGGACGGCGCTGCGCGGCCAGGCCTTTGACCGGCGATGAGCTCGCCGAGGTGGACACCGCGGTAGCGGCGGGTCTGAAACCGACTTCGACTCGGCTGGGATTGCGTCACCTCAAGCATTTCGACGGGTACGTGACCAGCTTCTGGGTGTCGCCGCAGGACATCACTTCGGAGACGCTGGACTGGTTGTGGCTGCACGATACCGATGCCACCGTGGTGACGATCCGACTCACCGCCGCCGCCGGCCGGGCCGAGGTGTCGGCTTGGGTGCGCTATCACAGCGCGGAGCGGCTGGGTAAAGATGTGTGGGCCGGGCTGAATCGGCTCACCGGCCGCCAGTTGGCCGCGGTGCACGCGAGTCTGCCCGCCCCGGCGACGCACCCGCCGCTGGTGGTGCCGGCGCGGTTGTTGCACGACGACGACGAGCTTGAGGTGCAGTTGGGTCCAACAGAAGTGTGCGCGGCACCGCAACATTCGATGAGTCCGGCCGAAGGCAGCGATGACGCGCACCGAGCCGCGGCGATGGCGCCCTCAATGTGATGGTTGTGCGGCTGACCGGACATCCGGAACGCGGCATACGACGCTATTTGTTTCGCCAAAGTGATGAGCAACCCGGAAGCCGCGAAAGGCGCTGGCGTTCACAATCGGTGCCAAAGTGACCAGCGACTGGGTTGCGGAGGGGACGCACAAAAATCCCCACCCACACCCGCAACCGGCGTCGTACGATTATGGGCCGGCAGGATACCGATTCTGCGGAGGACCACCTTGCGACCTTCGGCTCCCAGCGGGGTGAAGTCCCGGCGCAGCAGGTCGGGGGCTGAATCCGCATTCTCGCCGGACGCTCCGCGGCGCTGCCGTCTCGTTCCACGATCGCTTGTGTCGGTGTGGGTGCTACTCATCGCCGCCGTGATGGCAGGACTGCCTGTCTACGTGCGACCGCAGATCGATCCGCTGCGGCACGCTGACGCGATCCTCGTCCTCGGCGGGCGTGATTATGATCGGTATCCCTTAGGAATAGGACTCGGCGAACAGGGCTGGGCTCCGATCGTTGTCTTATCTATAGACCGTTGGCGGACGACGTTTTGTGCGACGCCGCACCCACACCTCAACCTGCGCTGCTTCATCGCCGACCCGCCCACCACCAACGGGGAAGCGCAGGAACTGCACAGTCTGGCGGCAAATTACGGCTGGCGCACAATCATCGTGGTCACGTCCCGTCCGCATATCTCCCGCGCCCGGTTCATCCTCGAGCAATGCTTCGATGGCAACCTGGTTATGGTCGAGAGTCCAGCACACCTGTCCGTGCTCGGATGGGCTTACCAGTACATCTACCAGACCGCCGGTTACGCGCGCGTGGTGCTCGAACCCGGTTGTTGACAGAGAAAGCCGCACATCAGACTCTACGATCGCTTCATGGACCGCCGGACGGTACTCCAGCACTCGCGTGAGCGTTGGCATACCCGTTGTGGTGCAGCGTCATCCGCTCGGAATCTGCCGAAGGCGTCCTGGAAGACTTCGACCGTGGATGCAATGCATCAAAGACACACGGTGTCGCAACGATCGTCACCGGGGAAGCCATCGGGAGCCACTGCTGGGTCAGCCAGCAAGTCATGATCGGGATGACTCCAGAGGCAGAGTGACGCTGGGTGACGGCAGGGCGGCTCCCCAGCGGGCAGATACCGGAACGGTCCGCCGTGACCGCCAGTTGCCGGGCTGTGCGCTCGGCCAGTCGTCACTGTCCACCGAGTGGCCTTCGATGAATACGATTTCGTCCATATCTGTGCCCATCCGTCGTGCGACTCCGGGCATATTCGGGGCCTCGTTGAGAGCCGGAATGATTGGCACTCACGGTCGCTCGAGCGGACGTCGTATCGCGCATGCGCCAGCGTCCACCGGATGCGTGCCTTCCGGCGCCTCGACACTCATCGTGTCAACCGCTCTGTACCCAGCCTAGGCTGCAGCTCAGCCGATCCGTTGGAAAGACTTGCAAGATCAGTGCGGTGGCGATCAGCACGTTACTGGGTGTTCGGGCAGGGATCGTCACTGAGGGGATTACAGGGACTGGGGCCGGTGCGACGCGATGGCCAGCGAGCGGCGTTTGTAGCCGGCGGCCGGTGTCATCGAGCGGGGCGAACCCGATCTCGTCGCAGATGAGCAGATCAGCTCGGAGCAGGGTGTCGATGATCTTGCCGACGGTGTTGTCGGCCAGCCCGTGGTAGAGGGTCTCGATGAGGTCGGCGGCGGTGAGTCGCGGATCGCCAGATTCTGTTGTGCCCGAATCCATTCCAGACTCGCAGGTAGTCGAACGTGGCCTGCGCGATGGATGAGCCGGTGGTGTCAAACCCGTCGAGAGTCTTGGTCACCAGGAACGCAGCGGCTTTGAGTCGGTTGGCGGTCTCGGAGGCATCCCGCGGGGATCTCGGCCTCGACCAATGTCCTCAAGACTTCTTCGGGTGTCCAGCGTCGGGTCTTGGCGACCTGCAACACTTCGGGGGCGTTACGTAGATAGTCAAGAAAAGCGGCGCCGAGCTAAAACTAGTTCGGTGTCACTTCCGCTCTCGAACGCTGGTCCGATTGCCACTTCGACCCCAACACGTACTGCCGTATTGCGAGAGCGCTGGCAAATGGCCCGATCGCCAGTCCGAACGGCACCCAACCGACCGATCCGACCATATGCGCCAGCGCCGCAACGAGCACCAGGGAAAGCATCGAGCTGGCGAAGTTCACCACAAGAACGGCCGCCTGCCGCCCGCGAACGGCAGCTAGGAGGCTATACGGCGCGACCATTGCAACGCTAATCGTGTAGACCAGCCATCCAACGACGGCGAGCGTTGAGATGTTATGGCCCGTTATGAGGCGCCCGATTAGCGGAATTGCGGACACCGCACAGATGCTGAAGACCAGGGTGATCAGCATCAGGACGAGCGCTTCTCTGTCCGCTGACCGCACCGCGGCATGCATGGGTTGCTCCCTAGATAGCGCGTAGCTGGCAAACAGGAACCCGGCCAACCCCATCAGTACTAACAATGCGGGCGATGTGTAGATCCGGGCAGCCTCCAGCTCGCCAGCTGCGGCGAGACCGACGGTTGCGATGACAATGACTCTCATAAGCGCCAGCAAGGCTGGGTGGACGGCCTGATTTAGGCCGCGCCACAAGCCATATGCGGCGACGGCCCGGTGCTGGGCGGGAAGCGGTCTGGCCAGCCATCTTTCCCGTGTGGGGAGGAGGAAGACTCCTACGGCGACGGCCGACAGCTGGCCGGCCATGAGCGCAAGAAACAACCATGCCAACGTGATCCTCGGCGCGAACAAAAGGAACACGACCATCGTGAGCAGGCTGATGGTATCGATGGCTGCCATCCGCCAGAACATCAGTGTCGCCATGAGCAGTAATCGCAGCGCGGCCTCGACGAGGAAAACGAACGTCGCTCCCCCAAACGCAAGCGCGGCGCGAAAATCGACGAAGCCAGTCGCCCACGCGAGTAGGAAACATGCTACTGCGCAGAACGCCGAAATAAGAAGCAACCAGTTCTGCAGCGCCGCCCGCACCGCAGGTTCGTGCCGGTCAAGGACTATCAGGGAATCGCCGATGAATCCCGAGATGATCCCGGTAGCCCAAACTAACGTGCCGTACAACAGGCCAAACTCACCTAAGCCAGAGACTCCGAGGCTTCGCGCGGCCAGGATCTGCAATGCGAAGCCGCCGGCAGCCATCGCTCCTTGCGCAACTATCGCCGCCATGCCACTCCGGCGCTTCGTCTCTGGTCGCGGTGCGAAGTGTCGGTCCATTGCCGTCTACCTCCGCACTGCTAGCCCGTACCAACGGGATAGGGTGACAACTAGACATCCGCCATTGAATCTTCAACTGGCTATGCTACCGACCGAGACCTGCAGTTTCCCGCGGAATGTGGCGATAGAGGGCCATGTTAAGGGTGAGAGCTGCGCCCGGAAGACAGGACGACCATGTAGCCATGCACAATGGTCGGGTCAGTCAGCCTAATGGTCGGTCGGCCGCCACCGATGTTCCACCGAACTCGCGACACCCTCTCACCTGGAGATCCTTCTTGCGCTCGACGATGTTGAAAAACCCGTCGTCGTCCTCGCGGCAGCCCTGTCTGGCCAATCACGGGAGCCAACGGTGAGCTTCAACCTGGCCGTCGTCCTTCGAGAATCCCGCAACGCGCACCCGGACAGGCCGCTGTGCCACAACGCCGACCAGACCTTCAGCTACGCACAGGTCGACGAGATCTCGGGCCGGATCGCCACGAGCTTGCGCAACCTCGGTGTGCACCGCGGTGACAAGGTCGCGGTCCAGCTGCCCAACCTGCCGCATTTTTTGTTCGCTTACTTCGGCATCCTCAAGGCCGGCGCGGTCATGGTGCCGCTAAACCCGCGGCTGCGCGCGCCGGAAATCAACTACCACCTGCAGGATTCCGACTCACGGCTGCTTATCACGTTTGAGACGTCCGCCGACGAGGCGGTCAAGGGCGCTGCCGAGATCGAAGGGTTGAGCACCTATGTGGTGAACCTACCCGGCAACGACCAACGACCGGTAGGCACGAAGTCTTTCGACGAGCTCTACCTCGCCGACGACACTGGCGACATTGAGCCGACCGACGCCGACGACACCGCGGTGATCACCTACACGTCGGGCTCCACCGGCAAACCCAAGGGCGCGGAGCTGACGCATCATCAGCTGTACGTGAACTGCACTGCCAACGGGCAGCGGTTCAGATTCCGCGACGAGGACGTCAGCATGTCGGTGCTGCCGATGTTTCACGTCTTCGGCCTGTCCAGCGTGCTCAACGTGGCGGTGCGGTTCGGCGGAACCCTGGTTCTGGTGCCCCGATTCCACGCCCCAACTGTGGTCGACGAACTCGCCCGGCGCCGCTGCACGATCTTCTCCGGTGTTCCGACAATGTATCGCGCACTGCTGCAGGCAGACACCGACGGCCGTGACCTCTCGGCGCTGCGCGTGGGGGTATCCCGCGACGCGGCTATCCCCGGTGAGGTGATCCGGGCGTTCGAGGAGAAGTTCCCGGGCATGGTGATCCTCGACGGATACGGATTGTCCGAAACGGCACCGGCCGCGACGTTCAACGTCAGCGCCGAACAGCGCAGGGTGCTCACAATCGGCAAGCCGATCCGGGAACTAGCGGTGCGGGTGGTCAAGTTGCTGCCCGGCGGCGATAAAGTTGAACGGACTACATGGTGTTGTGCGTTTGCAGCGGTGTTGCTGTTGGTTGTCAGCGTCATTTCATGGCGGCGGGCCAATGTTTTCGGCGGTCAACTTGACTGGGTTGTACTGGGAAAGATCGGTCTTATGATGGCCGCCGTCCTGGCTGTTCTCTGGGCCAAGCGCAACGTTACGCGCAATGGCCGGTCGATCAATACCGTCACGGCGTCGCCCCTTCTTATGGTTGCCCTGTATTGCGGCTCGTCCGCCGCAGGCGCTTTCCTCTTCGGGAGCTTGTTGTCCAGCGTGGAGCTATCGGTCAGGGTCCTGTTAGTCGGCTTCGTGGTTCTGACGTTGGTCGAGCTGGTGGGACCGATGATTGCGATCAGCATGCTGGCACGCGTGCTAGCCGCTGTGGCGATTTGGGTCGCCGTCACCGGGACTCTTTCGTCGGAGCTTTTTCCCAACCGGCTTGTCGGCAATTTCCCGCCTTTCGCCGGCGGCGTCGAAAGCACCGCCGATGTCTATCCCAATGAAATCGCATTTCTTGCCGCCGTGCCGCTCGTCTACTTCGCGTGGCGCACAGTCAATGTGGACACGCGGTTTGTGCGCCTTCTGGTTCTGATGGCTCTCGTTGTGATCGTTTTCCTCACCGAATCGCGAACTACCGAGGCCCTTACTGCAGCTTTAGTCTTGTCCCTGCTAATTTGCGGAACCCGACACGAGCGATTTCGTCTGAGTATGATCACCGGGGCAGTAATCTGCATTCTTTTCGCAGTTACTTTTACCGATGCCATTCAGCATTTGGGTTCACGTGGTGGGACCAGCGACATCGAATCTTTCGGAGACCGAATGATCGTCTGGAATACGGTGCTGAACATGACTCGACCTCCCATGCAGACCCTGTTCGGGCAGGGGATCGCCACCAAATTTATTCCGATAGAAGGGCACTATTGGCATAAGCAAGTGTTGGACAGTTCGTGGTTCTCGGCATTCGTCCACGCCGGCGTGGTCGGCGTGGTGATCGCTGTCGCATTTGTGATCTATGCGGCAACCCAAGCACTCAGGAATGCCCGTCCGGCCAAGGACTTATGGCTCGCGCTCGTGGTGCTCGTCGCAGTCCGAAGCATTTTCGAAAGTGGCCTATTAGACACCAGCACGAGCTTCATCGTCTTCATGATGGTTTCGATGGGCGCCGCGACCCAAGCGCGTCACGGAAGTCTCTCAGGCGGCAATCACTTTCACGCCGGGGTCTGAAGCGTTCGCATTGCCGCGAACGACCCCGGCATATCCGGGATCGCCGTTCAACCCGATCTTTACCGGCTCGGGGCGCGAAGCTGGTCCTCCCTCGCCGTGCGAAGGGCAAAGAAACTGCTTTCCGGCAACGACGATCTCGCGGCCACCGGAGATATCGATGATGCCGCGTGAATCGCCGTCAGGGTTGGCCATGTTGGCAAAGAAGACACATGCCGTTGGGTTTCCGTTCCTGGTGGGCCTTAGTTGTAGGTGATCGCGCCTGGCGCGGCGGTGACGGTGCTACCGCCCGACTCGCGGAAGTAGATGCTCTCGCCGCTAGTCAGGGAGTATGGGTCGTAGAGGGTGCAGTGGCCATCGGTCTGGTAGACGAGCGGGAATGTTGAACTCGCCCCGCTCGCCCTCAGGTAGCGAGGACTGTTCAAGGTGAGCTGACCGCCGGACTGCGTGATAACGCCGTTGACACCAGACGCCGGGTTCACATAGTCGAACAGACAGTTGTCCATGCGCCAGTCGCCAGCCTGGACCGTCACCAGCGGATAAGTAGCGTTGTTAGCGCTGGTGCCCTCAATGACCAGCGAGTAGAACCCCATCGAAATCCCGGAGCCGCCAGCCAGGTTCAGTCCGACCCAGCCTGGCCAGGTGGTGAGGTACAGCATCCCCATGCGGGACTTGCCGCCGCTGAGTTGGAACATCGGCGTCCCGGCACTCGGGGCGGTGGCGCTGGTGCTCATGTTGCATATGGCATCCGCCCAGAAGCTGCAATCCGAGAAGACGAGATTGATTGCGGTGTTGGTAAATCCAATGACCACCCAGTGGCCGGTGAAGGAGACCTGGGTCATGGTGCAGGCAGCCGATGGGTTGCCGAAAACGGACGAGAAGCCGTAGAAGCTCAGGCTGTCGAACTGGCATGCATACAAACCCGGCGCGGTCGAGAGGGGCTGATGCCAGAACTGGCCATTTCCACCGGGATTGAAGAACGCGAGCCCGCCGATGTAAATGTTGTAGTAGGTGGTGGTGCCGTCGAACCACGAACTAGTGCCCGTCCCGACGTTCAGGACAACCTGATGGTTGGAGAGCGACCCTGATACGTCCTGGTCCTTGGGGCCGTTGGAGCCGAACGGCGCGATGATCTTCATCCCGTTATACGGTGTCAGGCCCCCCATATTGAACGTTATCACCCGCGCGGGCAACTGAATCGCTTGAATGTAGGTCTGCGCCGCCGCGTACCTCATAGCCGCCGCCAGTTTGGCGTCATCGTTGGCCCCCGAGAAGCTGTCCATCTGGACAACACCCCCTGGAGAGGCAACGCTCGGCGTTGCCGTCTGGCCCGATGAGCTTCGATCGATTGGAGATCCGATGGGCGGAGAACCCTTGCTGGCCAAGCGCCTAACGATGGGACTAGCCACAGTGGCCGCGGCGGCGCCCACGATCGCAGCCCCACCCATTGCAATGACCGATCGTCGATTCTTTGGTCTCGCAACGGCATCCTGTGGCATATCGTGCGCGGCCGGGCCGCCGCCGCCGGACTGCAACGCCACCCGGTCCAGCCAGCCGGGTCCCTCGGCAGTTTTCAGCACTGCCGCCAAGCCCTGGCGCAGGGCCGGGTCTGCGCATGTGATCCAGATGCGATCAAACTCGGCGTCGCGCCCTTGCATCCAGTCGCCGATTGCGTCGACGACGCCTTCCGGAGTTCGCCGCTCAGGCGACAGCGCCACCGCATAGCTCTCGCCGAGGTTTCCGTTCCGCGGGCTCAGTTTGGAAAAAGCCATAGACCGATCCGTGACGGCCACGACAAGATGGTCGGTCACGCAATCGACCCCGGCTCTTCTTGACGATGTTGTGGGTTCGCTAACTTGCGGTTAGGGCGCAACGCCGCTTACGTTTCGGACTTTTCCAAGCGCTTCAAGACGAAGCGAGGAAAACGCCTAGGCTATCAGGGAGAACCCTAGACTATCAGGGCAACCATCGTTGTGAATGGCCAAGTAAAAGTCCCCGCTGGTGGTCAGGTAAAAGTCCCCGCCCCCTGTGGGTAGTTAAGTGGTGGGTCAGGGGTCCCCGTTTGGCGTTGGGCGTCCTTAATGCGGTAGGAGTCGCCGTCGGTGCCCACCAACGGAACGCAAACCGTCCTGGGTTGACATCGGGCGCGGTGGTGATGGTTTGCCTGTTGGGCCGGTCGGGTGCGGTGGTTCGGGTGGTGGCGGTCGAGTACGATGCGCAGCCGGATGACGTGCCAGCCGGTGACGTGGACGTCTTCGACGAGCAGGCGTAGCAATTGCTGTTTCTGGGTGTCATCAAGGGTTGTCGATGACGGCGTGGACGCGGGCGGCGAAGTCATGCTAAGGCCGGCACCGATGGCTCCCGGTCTGCCACCAACGCAACATCGCGCGGGATCGGAGCTGATTGTCGCGGGCGAGGGCGGCGCGTTCGTCAGCGAGTCTGGTTCGATTGTGCTGCAGCTCTTTTCGGCGTGCGGCGATCTCGGTCGCGCGAAAACCCTTCCGCCGCATCCTCAAATGGCCAATCGGCAGCGAAGGCCGCGTCACCTGCCTCAAACGCGGTTACGGCTGAGACCGCATCCGCATCGACCGCACCGAAGGAGCACGAACCAGGCTCGGGTCACTTTTTCAGCTCGAAGTAGTTGGCCGCCCCGCGGAAAACCCGCTGCTTCACTCGCCCATGCCAAGCTTATGGCCGGGCGACGGGCTCACCTTACGCCGTTCACGAGACTTAGGGCACTTGGATGGCACAGAATGGCATCGAGAGCGATGACGCCAGAAGATGGGCGTGACTCGGCGAGAGGGGAACGCTTAGCAGATGTCGTCAACAACCGCCTGTGCGTCCAGAGACCCCCGACTGTAAGCGTATTCATGACTGCCTGGATCGATCGGTCTCACCTTCGGCATGCCTCCTGTGATTCCCAATCTCGCCGTTGGCGAGAACCGTCATTGAAATGCTTAGATCGGGGAATCGGGCCGTTGTGGGAGTGCGTTGTGCAGGCCGTCGATCGACACCTTGCTCACGAAGCGGTCCGCGCTTCGTCGGGGCGAACAAGATCCGCCATAGCGGGATAAGAGACTGAGAGTGCACAAGGTCGATTCGAGAAGGTTGGTGGCCGCTCAGATATGCGCCGCGCGGCTCAATTGCGCCGAACTCCTAGGATTGTTGCGATCATGAGGCTCCTGTTTGACGCGTACTGGTGGGTCGGTGGGCCGCCATCAGGGCGCAATGTGTTGCAGTCACTAGTTACTGAATGGTTCCGGGCTTTCCCTGCCGATGATCTAACATTGCGAGTCCCGAAGAACGACATCTCCTACGTCGAGGATGAGATTCAGCGCTTGCAGCTCAGGGTTGATGTCGATCACTATCCCCGTTGGGCTCGATACCACGCCGCAGCAGTCGCCACCATCGCAGTGCGCAGACGTGAATACGATGCCGTACTGACCCAGAACTTTTGTCCGCCTTTCTCCGGGGCGCCCCGCGTCGTCCTTGTCCACGACGCCCTCTTCGCCACAAATCCTGAGTGGTTTACGAAGAAAGAGTTGTTATACCTGCGAGGAGTGCGTCCCTCTCTTCGAAGGGCCACGACCGTCCTGGCCACATCCCAATCCGAGGCGACCAGGATCGCTTTCGTGTGGCCTGAGTTGAGGGACCGAATTGTGCAAGTGGGACTGAGTGTCCCGGCGGGCGTAGTGAAAGCGCGCGCGAGGCGCCCTCCGGTGTGGAACGAGGCGGTGCCATTCGTTCTCACCGTCGGTCGGCTCAACGTGCGTAAAAACTTGGCCCGCCTCATCGAGGCCTTCGCACGCGTTGCTCAGCAAGACCTCACGCGTCACTTGGTCGTCGTCGGCGAGAAGGACGGAAAGTACTCGCACGGCGCGATTCCCGACCATGTCAAGTCCCGAATACATTTCTTGGGCCACGTCGCCGATGACGAACTGCGCTGGCTCTACGAAAACTGCGACTTGTTTGTATTTCCCTCGTTGGACGAAGGCTACGGACTGCCGCTCCTCGAGGCCAACATGCTGGGTGCTGCCGCAGTAGCTAGCGACATTCCAGTGTTTAGAGAACTCCAGGTGGCCGCCGACTACTTCGATCCGCGGTCGGTTGACGAGATGGCCGCTGCCATCCTGCTGGGATTAGGAAGTGCCACAACAGCCGGCGCCACCGGGTTGACCTGGCAGGACGTCGTGCGAAACACCCGCCGTGCGGTGGAGAAGGGACTCGTCCTTAAGTGACTAGATGGCTATTCGCCAAACTTCGAGAGCGCATCAACGCCAGTTACGTTCGCCGCCGGGGATTCGATGCCGGTATCGACGACCGCATCAGCGACTACGACGTCGTACGGTTTTTCGTGCGCAAGTTTGCGGCTCGTTTGCGGGCCACCGCCCGCCGTCTGCCCCAAGCCTTTGTGGAACGCGACGTCGTGATATTGAACCGGTCGCGGCTCACGGTGGGTCGTGGGGTCTCGATAGGCCGAGGTGTTCTGATCGACGCCTTGGCCGAGCATGGCGTTGTCCTCAGTGATGCGGCGACTGTCGACGCGAATGCCATTATTCGGGGATCAGGCGGCATCCGACGAGTGGGACACGGCGTGCACGTCGGCGAGCGTGCAGCAATCGGCGCCTACAACTTCATTCACGGCGGTGGCGGCGTCGAGATCGGCGCTGATGTGCTCCTCGGCCCAGGCGTTCGGATTTTCTCGGAGAACCACAACTTCGCCCACCGCGATTTGCCAATCATCGAGCAGGGCGAGACGCCAGCAAAGGTTCGAGTGGGCCGCGGGGCGTGGGTGGGTGCGGGTTCGACGATCCTTGCTGGTGTAGAGATTGGCGACGGTGCGATTGTCGCCGCCGGCTCGGTGGTCACTCGGTCCGTCGAGCCGTTCACGATCGTTGCTGGTTCTCCGGCTCGATTGATGGAAGGACGGCCCGAGTGAGCGCACCGCGGCAGATGCTTTCCGAAGGTGCGATATCGTCTCGAGCTGCCGCTACTCCCAGAAGCGGGACGCGTTCGGGAGACCGGCTCAGAGCTGCTCTTCGGTGCCCGTCCGCGTGTTGACCACCGGCAATCCTCGAAGGGAAGCCAGCCGCGCCTCGCCGCGCAGAAAGTTCAGTCGGCCCTTGCTATCCGTGGATTCCGCGAACTTGGAGGTCACATAGCCTTCCGCGGCTGTGAGAGGCTGGAGGCCGTGGTGTAGTTGGGATCGGACGAAGAAGGCGTTGTTGCCCGCGGTATTGCTGCCGACGAAGTCGTATCCCTTCGAGGTGGCTAGGTCGCAGAGAGCGGGCAGCGAGGCGCCAAAGTACAGATTGCTGATGCGGTCCCCTCTCCTGAGCGTATGCGAGCCCCGTGGCGACACCGGCAAGTCTTTAGCCGTGACCCGGCGGCGCCGGGTGAACTTCGGGTCGTAGGGGATCGTGATTGTGCGCTCGGCTCCGAATACGCTGTTGTATTCAATGATCGCGATCGCTGGACGCACCGCTGTTATTGCCCGCCACACCCAATAGTCATTGCCGTCGATGTCGATATGCAGAAGTCCGATGTCACCTTCAAACCCGTGATCCAGCAGCAATTGGTTGATGTTCTCGGCGGTGACGATGGCGCATTCGCTCTGAAGATCGTGGTTCAGCGAGATCGGATCACGCCTGATCGCTTTGACGTACCGACTGGAGCTGTCCATGACCAGCCCGCTCCAGTTGTCATTCATGAGTAGGAATCTGGTGTTGGCCTCCTGGTAGTCCCCGACCCCGAACTCTAGGAACGTCTGATTAAGGTCCGGAAGGCGGTGGATGAGCCATTGGATGATGCCGTCGTCTCCGAACTGGCTAAACACGAGAATTCTACGTCAGAGAACGCCTTAATCGATTCGAGCTCTCGTACGCGCCAAGCCAACGCCCGGCCGACGAGAGTGCGCTGCCCGGCCCAATCGCGCTTCAGTACGCGCTTCGGAAGTTCTGTCCACGTAGCGAATGGGTTGAATGGGTCCATGTTTATCCTTTCTCGCCGTCGCGCACCGGCCGCGGTCCGGTTCAGGGAGACTGCCAATTGTCAAGGACAAAGGTAATCTTCTGTCTGGACGCGATACTCAGCTACCTTAATGTTGTCGTCTACAGGAGGTCCCGGCCACGGACGTTTGCCAGCACTCGACCACGTCTTCGAGCAGAAAGTAGATCAGCTTCCAGAACAAGCCGGTCGACTCCATTCCACCTGTTCGCTGACCAACCATTCGCGCAACGCCAACAGCCCCGGCGTCGTCGTCTCGAACGTGCGAACCTCCCGCCGCGTCTTCCATCTTGCCCCGCCCTGCACCCGCACCGTTTACCATCGGAGGAGTCCGGTGCAGACACTTGTCCGCGATATAGGCAGGTTGTGTTGCCGGCTTTAAGCCGCGTCAGAAGGGGCTGGTTGTGACTTTGCGAGATGCCGTATATGCCCTTCGCATGCGCTGGCTTACGGTTGTGGTGGTGATCGTGGCTGTAACGATCATTGCCGTCGCGTGGGCATGGCTGATCCAGCCCACGTACATGGCTTCGACGCGCATCCTCATCGCGACACCGAGCGCCACGGATGGACAAGATGCATACGCGGCGGCCCAACTCGCCCAGGTGCGCATCGCATCTTACAACGACCTCATCATGAGCGAAACGCTGGCCACGCGCACCGTCAAAAGGCTGAACCTGCACATTGCACCGCGCGATCTCGCCAAAAAGGTTGATGCCTCGGCCAAATCTGGATCAGTAGTGATCACCCTCTCCGTCACCGATTCGTCCGCGACGAACGCCGTATCGTTGGCAAATGCATTGTCGGAAGATTTCGTCAGCATGGTCCAGGACCTCGAAACAACACCGGCAGACATTGGACCGCCGGTCGTGCGCGCAGTAATCGTGGGTCCCGCTGTTGATCAACAGTTGGTCTCACCCCGCCGACCAAAGATCATATTGTTCGGGATCCTTATCGGCCTATTACTGGGCCCAGTGGTTGCGGTTCTACTTGGTCGCCCGAAGAGGCGAGATCGCGGTGAACACGGGGTCATGGAACGGGCGCCGAGCGGGCTAGCCGACGCGAGCAGGATGAGTGGACATAAGGTGTAGGGTCGACCGGTGCGCGCATTTGGCCGGACCGTCAGAATCCTAGGGACACATGGTGTTCCAGCAACGTACGGGGGGTTTGAAACTGCCGCCGAGAACGTTGCTCTCGCTCTTCATGATCGAGGCTGGCGGGTGGTGGTCTACTGCCAGGAGCAGGGCTCTGGCCCGATTCGAGAGGACGAGTGGAAAGGCATCGAACGGGTCACCATCCCCGTTCGCCGTGAGGGATGGCTCGGGACATCGAGTTTCGACCTGTTGTCGATCAGACATGCCTCACGTCATCGGGATATCTGCCTGACATTCGGGTACAACACAGCGGTCTTCAACTTGCTGCAACGGATCAAAAGGATTCCGAATGTCATCAACATGGATGGTATTGAATGGTCCCGGTCGAGGTGGGGATTGTTCCGGCAATCGATCCTCTGGACCAACGAGAGGATTGCTTGTTGGGTGGGCAACCAACTCATCGCCGACCATCCCAAAATCCATGAATATCTGTTGACACGAGCTAGAGCCAGCAAGATAACGACGATCGCGTACGGAGCTCATGCGATCACTGAGGCCCCAACGGAGCCGGTCACCGACCGTGGATTGGAGCCCGGACGATATTTCACGCTCATCTGCCGACCAATACCGGAGAACTCGATCCTCGAACTTGTGCAAGGGTTTTCGCGGTCTGAGCGCGGAGTCAGGCTTGCAGTCCTAGGAGATTACGACCCCCACGACGAATACCATCGCCGAGTTCTGGACGCCGCCAGCGACGAAGTTGTCTTCTTAGGCTCGGTGTATGACAACGCCGTAGTCCAGTCCCTGCGACTGCACTCACTCGGCTACCTGCACGGGCACACAGTCGGGGGGACGAACCCATCTCTTGTGGAGGCTATGGCAGCCGGTAACCCGATCATCGCTCACAACAACCAGTACAACCGTTGGGTCGCGCAGGACGGAGCGCTCTACTTCACCGATACCGCCGAGGCCGATGCTCACATCACGGAGTTGCTTGGTAACAATGCCCTCAGGACTTCGCTGGGGGCCGCAAGTAGAAGGCGGCATGCCGAGGAATTCACCTGGGAGCACGTGGCCGGCCAGTACGAATCATTGCTGCTCAAATATCTGTTCACCAAAATTTCTAATTAATTAGACCGATCATCCCGAGAGTGACACAGCGCGGAGTCGGCACCGGCAGGCAACTCGACTCCATTTCGCGCCTGCGAGGCGTTCGCGAACGGAACGAGGGGGCACAACACCGACTATGAGGCTGCGTGCAGACCGAATCGAGGTCATCCACGTCCCGGCGAAGCTGGCCTCCCGTGTGCGGCTGTTGTCCACCGGACACGGCCGCAAGAACGACGACGTCGACGCAATCTCAGTACGTATTGCTGCACTGACCTCACGCACCCTCGACAGCGCCGAGATTTACTCCACCACAAGGGCTCTAGGCGCGATCATCGAGCATCGCGATGATCTGGTGAAGACCCGCACCCAAACCATCAACCGACTCCATGTCGTGCTCGCACACCTGATCCCCGGGGGCGCTAGACCCAAGGCGACCACCGCGGTGAGCACTAATTTGGCCCAAGTCGGGACGAATGTGATATCTGGGGCGATTCGCGGCGCTCGTCGGAGCATTTCGATCAGCCAGGTACGCGAACCCTAGTACCTACCGTCCAGAACACGGGCGTCCACGCCCCCCTGGCGATTTCATGTTCAAATCCGGGGACACGCGACCATCTCGCCGACCAGCGCTTGGGTACTGAGGATGTGCGATCTATTCGACGCGCCAAAGACGATTGCCTCAATGTTGGGCTGCTCGAAGATCCATTCGATCGCCTCACGCGGCGGAATCGCTCCTGAGGCGAACACTGACATAGCGACTGCCCGAAAGTCGTGCTTTTCCAACGCGTTTCGGTATGCTTCGATCCCGCCACTCATCCGAAACCCGATCTTGTTGATGTTCGAGCATACGAGTGGATTCTGCAATCCGACCACCCGGAGAGTATTCAAGAGCATCGGCAGGTTCATCGTAATAAAGCCAGGCTCAGCATTGTACCGCTGCTTTACGTGATCCGAAAAAATCTTGAAGGCGTCATCAAACTGAAGGCCTAACAGGAGGTCGACGACAACATTTTGCAACCAGATCACCGGCGTGGACAGACCGCGGAACATCGTCATCTCGGCATCGACCAAGAGGGTAATGATGCCTTCAACGTCTTTCTTCGCGAGCGATTTTCCTCCACGAACAGCGGCATTCAGGAAACCCTCGTCGGGTACGAATCTCCGGAGGGCCCCGAACAGTCCGTTCTCGGTGACTGCGTTGGCATACTTGTGCGCGTAGGGCATACACGGGTGGAAGGTGAAGCCGGAGAATGTCTCCGGCTGTGACCTGACACGGTCGCAGATTTCAGACACCCGGTCGTGTGTCGTACACATGAAAGTTCTTATCCCGGCATCGTAGGCCGACGTCAGGACGGACATAACCGCATCGAGGTCTTGGAACTGCATTGCCTGAGCGCGCGCTTTCTCCTCAGACATGTGATTGACGCCGAAGAACTGATTGTCACCAAATAAGAGCTTGTCCATCAGAGAAATCATGCCCCCCCGCTGCGAAATGCCGCTGAGGCGGCTCGGAACCTGCGTGCCACATTCTGCGCTCGGCGGGCGATCCTTCGGCCGTTCAATTGCTCTGAACGGCCGGCGCCTACGACTTCCGCGGCCTCGTTCTGCAAGAGGGCCTCGTCCTGGAAGGTAGTGGGGCCGGAGCCGTCATCCGTCGTGAGCATTTCCAAAATTCGATCGGTGATCGCAGCGCTCGCGAAGGTGTTCACGCTCTGCGCCTTCCGGCCCATCGCGCGCTGAACGAAATGATCGAGTTGAGCGCTGTATTCCTCGCCCCGGAGATAGAACCATACCGAATCAGTGAGATCCGTCGTGTACCGGACGTTCCAGCCACGAGTGTAACCTGCAGGGACGACTGCGGTGTCGCGCAGATACACTTGACACTCCTGGCGGTCGACATAGATGCGACCGGCGCTTCCCCACGCCGTGACCCGTGTCGTCATCTTCCGGTAGGACTCGTCGGACCAGTCGACCGACACTTGACCGGTGGCGCCGCCGGGAAAGTACAGCGTGCTGTAAACCTGATCGTGAGTTTCTGCGGAAAAGACTTTGCCCAGCGCGGTGCCGCCGACAGCCGCTGGTGTACCCAAGTACCAAGTCAACAGATCGATAGGATGAGCGGCATAGTCATAGAGGCAACCACCTCCCTCGGACTTTCGACTGCGCCACGTCGAGCCTTTGGCCTTCAGCACGACCGGCCCGTACGCCTCGACTAAAACGTGGCTGACTCGACCGATTGTCTCCTGCTGCAGCAGGCGGTGCACCTCCTGGAATGTGCCGACGAACCGATTGTGGTACCCCACTTGGTTCACCAGCGACTTTCGATTTGCCAGGTCGGCGAGGGCCAGCGACTCCTTGGACGTAAGGCACAGTGGCTTTTCGCAAAAAACATGGATGCCTCGGTCGAGCGCCTTCTCTACCATTTCGAAGTGGAATCTGGTCGGCGTCGCGATGATTACCGCGTCGACATTGGCCGAGTCGAGCATCTCTTCATAGTTCGAGTACGGCACGGCCGCCGTGTACTTGGCGAGCATGTCAAGCAGGTACGTCGTCGAGTCGACGACAGCCCCGACGGTGACGTCCGGGTGCGCTCGGATCATGGCAAGGTGGGAGAGCCCCATTTTGCCCAGACCGACCACACCAACTCGGATCATGCGACCGTCTCCGCCGTCATCCGCAACCGGCCCGAGATCGCCTTCATCGCCGTCCACTCCGACCCGTAGTCGCTGGCGTGCTCGCGAACCTGCCGCACCGCCCTGGCCCTGTTGCCCGGGGTCGAAACCGGATCCTCGCCACCGTCCGCGCCCGCGACGGCACCGTACTGATCAAGTACGGTGCCGCCGTCCGAGGCGGGCGTTACCGAAGAATCTCGTTGCATGCGTTGCCTTTCCGTGATCGCTTTATTTATTGGGTAGCGGAAAACTTGCTATTGTGTGATCCGATTGCAGGCTCAATATGCACCCGATCCACGACAGACTGCCCCTACGGTCTTTGCCGCGATCGCCAAATCGCTTAGCATCGACCAGTTCTCGACGTAAGACAGGTCCAGCCGCACTGAGTCGTCCCATGACAGGTCGGATCGGCCGCTGATCTGCCACAGTCCGGTAATGCCGGGACGCACCAATAGCCGGCGCCGCACCCGGTGGTCGTAGGTCTCGACTTCGTTCGGCAGCGGCGGGCGGGGTCCGACTACGCTCATCTCCCCGCGCACCACGTTGATGAACTGCGGGAGTTCATCAATGCTGTACCGGCGTAAAACCCTGCCTGCAGCAGTGACTCTGGGGTCCTTACGGAGCTTGAATAACACACCGCCGGCACTGTCGTTGAGGTCGGCCAGGTCACCCAGTCGCCGGTCGGCGTCGACAACCATGCTGCGGAACTTGATCATCCGGAATGGCACACCGTCCAGGCCGATGCGTTCGGAGCGATAGAAGACCGGTCCCCGGCTGGTCAGCTTTATGGCCAAGGCGCCAACGATCATGATCGGCGACGCTGCCAGCAGCGCCAGCAGTGCAAAGGAAACATCGAATGCGCGCTTCTGAAATTGCTTGGCCCCTTGATATTGCGGCTTGTCAACGTGGATAAGCGGTAGGTCGGCCACTGGGCGCACGGTCAACCTCGGGCCCGCCACATCGACTATTCCCGGCGACACGACCAGGTCGACGCCGAGCTTCTCCAATTGCCACGACAGGTCGCGGATGCCTTCTGGCCCCAGCTCCCCCGACGAGGTCAACGCGACGGTGTCGGCCTGCGACGCTGCGATCGCATGTCGGATGTCACCTTCGTAGGGGAACACGGGCACCGGCCCGAGGTCGGGGACGACGATGTTCTCGCGTTGGGGAACACCGGGAGTGCAGGCACCGACTACGGTGTAGCCGTCGGCCGGATGCCGCGTCAGCGACTGCGCGAGGAGCGTGACCGATATGGGCTCGCCGATCGCGAGCACCGCGGTGATGAAGCGGCCGCGGCGACGCTGTGCTGCGACGTACCTGCGGGCGAGGTGGCGATTGACGGACAACGCGAGAAGGCCGAGCGGAAACGCGATCGCCAGATAACCGCGTGCGATCTCGAGCTTGAACAGAGTCGAGACAACGGCGATCACTCCGAACACCCACAACGTGGCCGTCCACACCCGGCGGAACTCCTCGGGGCCGGCTCCGATCACTTGCTGCGCACGCGAGTGGTAGATCGCCAGCACCAGGACCCACGCGAACACGATCAGTACCGAGACCGCCGAGTAGGCAACCGATGCGTATCCAGCCCACAGGCTGCCGCTCGTCACGTTTCCGAATCGCAGAATTTGTGCCGCCGCCACGACACCGCTCACAACCATGACATCAGAAGCCACAAGCCAATTGCCGTAGCGTTGCTGCCACCGTGCACGAAGGGACTTAGGTAGCGTCGCAAGTGCGTCGAAGTCGGGTGTCCGCAACGAGGTGATTGCGGCCACCTCAGCGACGCTTGCTCCCGCGGTGCGCCGCAGCCAACCTGGGCGGGTCGATGTGCGGGAATCTCCGGCACCGACGTCCTTAAGCCCGACAAGCGCATCGCCAACCACTGGCGAATCGGTCCGCCGCAACAGCTTCGGAGTGTCCGGTGTCTGGAAAAGAGATGTCACAGCTCAGCTCCACTCCAAAAACCCATACCGGAGGCATCCCTGCGGTAGGTCTGCGACATAGGGTGGACGTCAACGGCGACGTCGGCGACGGCAGCGCGAGTACAGCGCACCAGCTTGGCCTCGGCGCACGGCATTTGACATTGCAGTCCGCGCGAAGTGGCCCGGATACGGTTGAGGGAGATATTCGCCTGCGCGACCGTAGATTTCAGCCCGCACTCACCGAAATCGCCGGCGCAGAACCAAGTGTCGACGATAGTCACCCCCGCAGAATCAGTGGGTCTGTACTTCCACTCAGTCCACCTCCCACAAGAGGCGCTAATCGATCCGTCCGGTCTTGACCAGGTATTCGATTTGGCTGGTTTAGCTGTGCCCGTGACCATGGAATATCTCCGGGTCTATCGCGATACGCCTAGGCCCAGCTCGAGCCGACGGCGCTGTCGGTGCTGGACATGTTGCTGCCCGCGGTCTGCACCTTCTGGCCGTGGGAGTTGGCCTGCTCGTAGATCACCTGGAAGTTGCGACCCAACTGGGTGATGAACTCCTGGCAGGCCA
>NZ_JAOPWB010000167.1 GCF_025965855.1 Mycobacterium sp.
CGAACGCGACTCGCCGAAAGACTCGCCCAACACGACGCGCCCGAAAGGTCTTCCCGCGCCGCACTTATCGGTTATGGTGTGATCTCTCGACACACGTACAACATCGGCTGGTAAACAGCCGTTAACCGCAACGAGGCGTGTGCATAACGTCGAGGGGTGCGTTGCTATGAGCGTGGCCTTGAACTTGACTTCGCGGTGCTCGCACGCTGGTGCGCAGGCACTGCGACTGGCGGCCGACGCCAGAGATACGTACCGAGCCGGCGCCGTGTTGCTGCGCGGCTCGCCGTTCGCGGTCGGCTGGTTCGCCGGCTGGCTGTCCACCGAATTTCCCCCGCACGTGCTGACCGGTCACGCGTTGTCCCGGGTATCGCGGCCGTCCATCGGCCGCGTCGGCACCTCGTGGGCCGCGCAGAAAGCCGACCAGGCCCTCACCGCCGCGCTCGAGGAGTGCTTCGGGCCGGACTTCCGTGACCTGGTCTGCCACCCGGCCAGTGCCCAGTCCGAATGCGTCACGCGCGGCGGGCTGCTGCGCCGGCCCGGCGGCGGCGGGCCGCACCGCCGGTACGCGGCGCAAACCTCCGATATCCCCTACGGTCCCGGCGGTACCGAACACCTGCTCGACATCTGGCGGCGTCATGACCTCGCGCCCGGGCGCCGCGCGCCGGTGCTGATCCAGGTCCCCGGAGGAGCGTGGGCCGTCGGCGACAAACGGGTGCAGGCCTACACGCTGATGAGCCGGATGGCCGAACTCGGCTGGATCTGCGTCTCGATCAACTACAGCAAGAGCCCGCGTTGCACCTTTCCCACCCACCTCATCGACGTGAAGAGGGCGATCGCGTGGGTCCGCGAGAACATCGCCGACTACGGCGGCGATCCCGACTTCATGGCGATCACCGGCGGGTCCGCGGGCGGGCACCTGGCGTCGCTGGCCGCGCTCACCCCCAACGACCCGCAGTTCCAGCCCGGCTTCGAAGACGCCGACACCACCGTCCAGGCCGTCGCGCCGTATTACGGCGTCTACGACTTCACCGACTTCGAGAACATGCACGAGATAATGCTGCCGTTCCTCGAGCACTTCGTCCTCAAGACCCGCTACAGAGAGAACCCGGAGCGGTTCAGGTCGGCATCGCCGGTCACGTACGCGCACGGGCAGGCCCCGCCGTTCTTCGTCCTGCACGGCGAGAAAGACGAATTGGTTCCCACCGGCCAGGCCCGGGCCTTCTGCGCGGCGCTACGCGGCGCCGGGGCCGCCACGGTGGCCTACGCCGAACTCGCCAACGCGCACCACGCTTTCGACATCACCCCGACCGTCCGTTCGCGGTTGGCCGCCGACGCCGTCTCCGACTTCCTGGGCGTCGTCTACGGTCGTCGCGCCAGCTCGCTGACGGATTCGTTGCCGCTGTCTGCGACTTCGGCCAGCTGAGCCGGGCCCGGCTTCGCTGACTGGATCGCGCCTTTCACCAGCGCGGCAACCCGACTAGCGTTGGGTGGGCGATTCGTTTGCCCGGTACGAGGCGGGTCCGAGGCAGGAGGCTTGGTCAGCGGTGACAACGTTGGCGCGTCGAGTTCATGATCATGGCTGAGTCGGTCGGGGCCCCTAAATTGTCCGACGAGCTTGGACCGGTTGACTATCTGATGCATCGGGGTGAAGCGAACCCCCGGACCCGGTCGGGGATCATGGCGCTGGAACTCCTCGACTCGACGCCGGACTGGGGCCGGTTTCGCAGCCGATTCGAAAACGCCTCCCGACGGGTGTTGCGGCTGCGGCAGAAGGTCGTCGTGCCGACGTTGCCGACGGCGTCTCCGCGCTGGGTGGTCGATCCCGACTTCAACCTCGACTTCCACGTGCGCCGCGTGCGCGTGTCGGGGTCCGGCACGCTACGGGAGGTGTTCGATCTCGCCGAGGTGATCCTGCAGTCGCCGATGGACATATCGCGGCCGCTGTGGACGGCCACCCTGGTGGAGGGCCTGGCCGACGGGAAGGCCGCGACGCTGATGCATGTCAGCCACGCGGTCACCGACGGTGTCGGCGGCGTCGAGATGTTCGCCGAGATCTATGACCTCGAGCGCGACCCGCCGCCCAGGCCGACGCCGCCGCAACCCATTCCGCAGGATCTGAGCCCCAATGACCTGATGCGCCAAGGCCTCAACCGCCTACCGTTCGCCATCGTCAACGGTGTCGTGGGCGCGGTGTCCGGGGCGGTGTCGGCGGCCGGCAAGGCGGTGCTCGACCCGGTATCCACGGTCGGTGGAGCGGTCGGATACGCCATGTCGGGCATGCGCGTGATCAACCGCGCCGCCGAGCCGTCGCCGCTGCTGCGCCGGCGCAGCCTTGCCACCCGCACCGAAGCGATCGACATCCCGCTCTCCGACCTGCACAGGGCCGCGAAGGCCGGCGGGGGATCGATCAACGACGCCTATCTGGCCGGTGTGTCGGGCGCGCTGCGGCGCTACCACGTGGCCCTCGGCGTGCCCATCGGCACGCTGCCCATGGCGGTGCCGGTGAGCCTGCGCGCCGATGCGGACACGGCCGGCGGCAACCGGTTCACCGGCGTCAACCTGGCAGCGCCGCTGGGTACCGCCGATCCGGTCGCCCGGATGAGCAAGATCCGCGCCCAGATGACGCAGCGCCGCGACGAGCCCGCGATGAACATCATCGGTTCCATCGCGCCGGTGCTGAGCGTCTTGCCGACGGCGGTGCTCGAGGGGATCACCGGCTCCTTCATCGGCTCCGACGTGCAGGCCAGCAACGTCCCGGTCTATCCCGGCGACACCTATATCGCCGGCGCAAAGGTCGTGCGGCAGTACGGCGTCGGCCCGCTGCCCGGTGTGGCGATGATGGTGGTGCTGATTTCCCGGGGAGGCTGGTGCACCATCAGCGTGCGCTACGACAGGGCAGCCGTGCGAAACGAGCCGCTGTTCGCCCGGTGCCTGCTGGAGGGTTTCGACGAGATCCTGGCGTTGGCGGGTGACCCGGCGCCCCGCGCGGTGCCGGCCTCATTCACCGAGCCGGCCCTTTCCTCGCGATCGGTGACGGGCTCATGAGCGCCTCACAAGAGCACGCCGAAAACCGTGGCGCCCAAAAGAAGCCGTCGGGCGACATGAGGTTGCCCGGCTCGGTCGCCGAGATCATGGCCAGTCCCGCCGGGCCCAAGATCGGCGCGTTTTTCGACCTGGATGGGACGCTGGTCGCCGGGTTCAC
>NZ_JAOPWB010000169.1 GCF_025965855.1 Mycobacterium sp.
CCGCCGCCTCCACATCAGCCCTGCCCGCCAACGCCACCTGGGCCGACACCTGACCGGTGCTCGGGTTGAAAACGTCAGCGGAGCGGCCGGACCGGCCGGCGGCGCGCTTGCCATCGATGAAATGCGGTATCTGTCTCGTTGGCGCAGTCATCATTCCGTCCTGGGTTTGTGTTTTCGGGGTCGAACTGGCAAGACGCTTCATCGGCCGCAGGGCGACGGCGGCGGATACGGACTCGGCGGCATAGCGCAGCGTGTGCTCTGAGCAGCTATTGCGGTGACGTGACCACGTTGCGGCGGCACGGATTCTCACGGAGACGGCAAGGGGCCTCACTGCAGAAGTAGAGTATCTGATGCTCGGTAGGATAGTCGTCATTTGCGTGGACAGAAAGTACTGTTCTACCTATGGAAGCACATGGTGATCGCAGATTGCCGCGGCCCACATCCAAACGGTCCAGCGGGGAGACCGAGCGCCCGTATCGGCCAGGCAGCTTTTTCTTCGGTGCGGACCGCTGCGGCCGTTTCATCCGGCCTCTTTGAGGTTCCTATGAGGGCCTGGGTTGCTGACGAAGACGTCAACGGTGCCGAAAAAGCCGAGTCAGATGGCAAGGCACGCATCGTCGCCTATGCCTGGCTCTGCCCGTATCCGAGCGTCATGCGGACCGCCTGCCTATCGACCCGGCCATTCCAGAACTAAGACGGATGACGAGCAGGCGCAAGGCAGCCATTCGGATTGGAGCCAGCTATGCGGCTGCGTTGACTTCCGCGCATATCGTTGCGGCCGGCGCGGTGTCGTTGGTGGTCGTGTCGCTTACCCAAAACACCGGCGGGGACCCTGGCGCCCTGTCCACCAGTAGGAACTTGATCGCCTTGTGCGGTCTGGCCGCAATCTCGGCGACCGTCGGTGCGCTGGCGGGTGTCTTGAACGTGGTCCCGTCCTTCCGTTGGTTCGCCGAAGGCGCCGAACCAACGCCCGCTCAACAGCGCGCGGCCATGCGCATAGCTGCCCGCCAAACCATCGTCCAGTTCGGTATCTGGGTCGCTAGCGGGGCGGTATTTGTTCTGGTCAACCTTCGTGCGGGTGGCACCGTCGCGTGGGTGATCGGTACCGCCATTCTCTTCGGTGGTGCCGCCACCGCCTCTATGGGCTACCTGATAACTCAACGGGTCCTCCGGCCCATCGTCGCGGCATCGATGAAGACCGCAACACCGACCGGCAAAATGCCGGGTGTCCTTGCGCGCCTGATGATTACATGGGTTCTCTTCAGCGCGTTGCCTATCGGGGGGATCGCGTTGATCGTCCTGTCACACTCCAATGGCTGGTTCGTGCGGAAGTCAGCGCCGATTGAGACGCCGATTCTGGTGCTCGCCGCGGTGTCGCTCGCCTTGGGATTGCGAGCGATGGTCTTGGTCGCCCGGTCGATCTCCGACCCCATTCGTCAAGTCGTCGTCGCAATGACCGAGGTGGAACACGGGGAGGGCAAGGCGCTCGTCGAGGTCTACGAGCCCTCCGAAATCGGGCGACTCCAGGTTGGGTTCAACCGGATGGTGGCAGGACTCGAGGAGCGTGAACGCCTACGCGACCTCTTCGGGCGCCACGTTGGTGCCGACGTCGCCCGCCAGGCACTCGAACAGGACGGCTCCCTCTCGGGCGAGGTTCGAGACGTCGCCATCCTCTTCATCGATCTGGTTGGGTCAACGGCGATTGCCGCCTCCCGGCCGCCAGAGGAAGTGGCGGAGATCCTCAACGACTTCTTCCGCATAGTGGTTGCTGCCGTGCATCATCGGCGCGGCCTGATCAATAAGTTCGAAGGTGACGCCGTCCTGGCGGTCTTTGGGGCACCCATCGGTATCGACGAACCGACGTCGGCGGCACTCGCGACGGCTCGTGTGCTCGGAACGGAACTGAGGAAACTTCCACTGGTGGACTTCGGCATCGGAGTGACCGCCGGTGTGGTGTTCGCGGGCAATATCGGCGCGGAGAACCGCTACGAATACACGGTGGTTGGAGACGCCGTCAACGAGGCCGCGCGCTTGGCCGATCAAGCCAAGGAGTGGGGCTCCAGAATCTTGGCGTCCGGCAGCGCACTCGCCGGTGCCAACACCCCGGAACGGAAACATTGGATGACGCGGGGGTTCGCGACGCTTCGGGGCCGCTCGGCGATTACCGAGCTGGCAGAACCGCTGTTGAACGGCTGAGACCCTACGGCGAGGCGTCCCCGCCTCATTTTGTAAGCGTAGCTAACATTTCATATAGGGTTGGAAGACAGCTTGTTTCACCGACATCCGCGAAGGGACTCCTGTGGCCAGAACTGACGACGACAGGTGGGACATCAACGAGAGCGTCGGCGCGACCGCTTTAGGAGTCGCCGGTGGGCGGGCGGCAGAGACCAACAGTGCCGATCCACTGATCAGCGATCCGTACGCACAACTGTTCCTCGAAGCGGTCGGCGATGGCATCTGGCGGATCTACCTGCACGAAGAATTGCCAGCCGAATTGGTCGATCTCGATCCACAACTCGAGGGACGAATGCAGGCGATGCTGGGCTATACGGCGTGCCGGACGAAGTTCTTCGACGAGTACTTTCTCGCGGCAGCCCGCGACGGCATCCGGCAGACCGTGATCCTGGCGGCCGGGCTGGACTCGCGTGCCTGGCGGCTCGCCTGGCCGCCCGGACGTGTGGTTTACGAGATCGACCAGCCCAAGGTGCTGGCATTCAAGACCGGCACGCTGCAATCCCACGGCGTCAGCCCGATCGCTTGCCACGTCAGCGTTGGCATCGATCTGCGTCTGGACTGGCCGACAGCGCTGGCGCAGGCCGGGTTTGACGCGTCGGTTCCCACGGCGTGGTCGGCGGAGGGGCTGTTGCCGTACCTGACAGCCGACGCCCAGGACCTGTTGTTCGACCGGATCCAGTCGCTCAGCGCTCCCGGCAGCCGTGTCGCGGTCGAAGCATTCACCAACGAGTTCTTCAGCCCCGACAGCTCCGCGCGCCGCGAAGAGCAGACGGAACTGTATCGGGCCGCCGCGATCAAGCTGGGCGGCAAAGACATCACCGAGTCCGGCAACCTGCTCTATGAGGAGGAACGCACCGAGGTCAACGACTGGCTGCGAGCCCACGGCTGGACCGTCACCGCCGCGACCAACGCGGACGATCTGATGGCAACCCACAACCGGGCCGTCCCAGCCGGTCTCGACGCCGCCATCCCGGAAAGCGTCTTCGTCGAAGGCCGACTGCACTGACCGTCGCGCGGTTCTCGGAGGTCTATTTCGGGGGCATCCTGATCCCGCCGTCCACCCGGACGACCTCAGCATTCATGTAGGAGTTGGTCACCAGTTCGACAACCATCGAAGCCAACTCTTCGGGGTCGCCCAGGCGGTGTGGGAACAGCACGGACTCGCCCAGCTTCGCCTTGAAGGCTTCCGACCCCTCCCCCTCACCGTAGATCGGGGTGTCGATCAGGCCGGGCGCGATGGTGTTGACCCGGATCCCGACCGCGGAGAGGTCACGCGCAACCGGCAGCGTCATGCCCACGATGCCGCCCTTGGACGACGAGTACGCGGCTTGTCCGATCTGTCCGTCGAAGGCGGCGACGCTGGCCATCGACACGATCGCGCCGCGCTCGCCGCCGGCCAGCGGCTCCGTGCGGCCCATCGCGGTTGCGGCCAACCGGATGCAGTCGAAGGTGCCGATCAGGTTGATGGCGATGACCCTCTTGTAGGCGTCGAGGTTGTGCGCCGAGTCGAACTGACCGTCTTTGCCGATCGTGCGCTGTGCCCAGCCGATGCCGGCGGAGTTGACCAGAACGCGCAGCGGCCCGAGGTCGACTGCCTCATTCACGGCCGCCTCGATCTGCTCAGTATCGGTGACATCGACGCTGACGAACGTGCCACCGATACTTTTGGCAAGCTCTGCCCCGCGGTCTGCCTGCAGGTCGGCAACGACAACCTCCGCCCCCCTCGCGGCCAACTGCCGGGCAGATGCCGCGCCGATGCCCGACGCGCCACCGGTGACTATTGCGCTAGCTCCGTTGATATCCACGACGACAGGTTAGCTAACGTGGCAGCCGGCCGGGACGAGGTCGGCGACCAAAGCACACCCACTCAACCGGCTGCGGAACGTCTCGGTCATGCCGACCGACGCGTTCGCGGCCGCCGCCGCCGCGAGCGCCTGCGCCTTGAAGACCCGCGCCGCAGCGCTCAAATGATGCTGCACCGAATCCGTAGCCTCGTCGAACTCTGCCGACCGTGCTTCACCCCACAGCGTCACCTCAATCAGCTTGCGCTCAAGAGCCTTCAGTACGCCCCTGCGCACTCGCAAGTCGCTGCCGAATAGATCAGTCGCGACCGCCAGAGCTTGCGGACGCGGACGATCGTCCCGCGATACGAAGGCGTAGTCGAGGCTGAGGGTCTGGGTTCCCAGGATCTGCAGCGGCCGCACATCGGAGTGGTCGGCGATGAAAACAGTAACGTCCCACCCGGCCATCACCCGGTCGAACAACCACCCGCCGGCGTGGGTCACCACCTCGAGCACGCTCGGGGCAACGACATCGAGCCGATATCTGATGTTGAGCCCGTCGGCGGGATTTCGTGTGTGATCGACTGCGCGTGCTGCTTGAACACCTGGATCAGTGGTATCTAAGGATCGAGCGGTCATATAGTTTCCATTCCGTTGATGGAGGCGATAACTTCTACCGCCGCGATGCCGATCCCTGCCGTGACCACGACCACGCGCAGCGCACCATCCGCCGTGGTCCTCACTGGGGGCTGGCGCAGAGGTGGAGCTGCGCGTGCCGGCGGACCAGCAGGCTGTCCACCCACCGCGGGGGGCTGACAGGGTCGATCGAGAAGTCGCGGGTTTGCTCGAGGATTGCGGTGAGCACCGCGCGGGCTTCGATGCGGGCGAGGGCGGCCCCGACGCAGAAATGGATGCCGTGCCCGAAAGCGAGATGGTGTTTAGGGGAATCGCGCGTCAGGTCGATGTGGTCCGGGTGGTTGAACTGCGCGGGATCTCGGTTCCCAGCCGCGAAGAAGAGCAAGACCGTGGAACCCGAGGCGATGTCGACGCCTCCCAGTGTGGTGTCGTGCGGGACGCTGCGCATCATTTGCCGAAACGGTGACTCGAGCCGCAGGGCCTCCTCCACGAATACATCGAGGTCCTGCGGCTTTTCGCGCAGCCGCTGCTGCAACTCGGGATTTTCGGCGAGCATCCGGACCGCGTTGCCCAGCAGGCTGGTCGTAGACTCTCCGCCGGCGCTCAGGAGGGTGTGCAGGATGTTGGTGGCTTCGGCCATCTGCAGGGTGCCGGCATCCAGCGCCCGCCGCACGGCCAGCAGGATCCCTTCCTCATCCCCGTCTGCGTTGCCCGCGATCTGCTCGGTGATCCACGCCTGGATAGTGCCAATGCGAGTGACGAGGTCGCTGAGCTGATCCAGGGGCAACGTGGCGCCAACCATCGTGGTGGAGTCGAATGCCGCTTCCAACAGCTGCATCGGGTCGATACCGCGGAAGCCGATCAGCTCGGCCACCACCGTGATCGGCACGACATTGCCGATCGTCGCCATGAAATCGAACCTGTCGTCGCTTAGGGCCTGCTTGACGGTGGTCCCCGACAACGCGCGGATGTCGCCCTCCAGTGTGCGCATGCGCCGTGCCACCAACTCCGGGAAGACCGCGCGCCGGTGCGTCGTGTGCGCGGGAGGGTCGGCGGTCGCCAGCGTCTGCATCGCCGCCTCACCGAAGTCGAGACGGGCAGGCAGCCCATCTCCGTCGCGGTAGAGCAGACAACGCATGGTGGAGGAGAAGTCCTCGGGCCGCGCCACGGCCTCCGACAACAGCTCGAAGGTACTGATGACGACGACGTCCGTGCCGGGCACCGCCCACACCGGCGCCTGCTCCCGCAGCGCCGCGTAGAAGTCGTAGGGGTCCTGCAGGACCGCCGGGTCCAGCAGCATCGGGGCCGTCAACTTGGTCATGCGTCTGCGTTCAACTGCGATTTCCCCCGCGCACTAAGACACCCACGCTAGTTCGACCCGTTGCCAGCCGTTGAGCAGTGCCGTCGGATTGCGTTGCAGCGGAGCATCGGTCACTTCGAGGCGGTCCAGGTAGGGCAGTAACCCGCCGATCGCCGCCCGCACTTCCTGGCCGGCCAGGTGAGCACCCAGACAGAAGTGGATACCGTGGCCGAACGAGAGGTTCTTGGCGGCCGGACGGGTGATCAAAAAACGGTCGGGGTCATCGAACCGCCGGGGATCCCGATTGGCGGCGGCCATGTGCAGTGCGATGATGGCCCCCTTCGGGATCGTCATTCCCGCAACCTCGGTGTCTTCGGTCGCCTCGCGAAACGCGAATTGGATCGGGGCCGTCAGCCGGTTCGCCTCATCAACCGCGCTCGGCAACAACGACGGATCGTCGAGCAACAATTTGAGCTGATCGGGGTTAGCCAGCAGTTCGACCACGGCGTTGCCGATGAGGTTTGTCGTCGTCTCGTTGCCGGCGACCATGATGGTGATCGCCACCATCAATGTTTCGACATTGCTCAGCGACTCGTTGTCGATCGCAGCGACCATCGCGCTGACCAAATCATTCCGAGGCTCAACTCGCCTCGCCTCGATCAGCGGCACGAAGTACGTGCTGAACTCCTTGATGGTCCTCAACATCAACTCGTTGCGTTCCGCGGCACTGTTGAAATTGTTGCCGGCAGCGGCAGCGAACGCGTCGGACCAGCACTTAGCGCGCCCGTACTCGCTTCGGTCGATACCGAGGATGTGGCAGATCATCTCCACCGGCAGCGGAACAGCCAGCCGCTCGACGAGATCGAAGGTGGGAAGCTCGCTAATACCGCTTAGGCAACGGTCGACGATCTCAGTGATCGCGTCGGCCATCTCCTTGATTCGTGGGGGTGTGAAACCCCTGCTCACAATTCTGCGTATCCGGGTGTGTTGGGGCGGGTCAGCGGCGGCGATGGTTTTGGCGGATGCCATCTCGCTCATGTCGACAGGGATGCCCTCGGTCAGGGCGATGAGTCGCTCGATGACCTCGGGTTTCATCTCGGCATCCGCCGGTGCCGAATCTCCCTCGTAGGGGTTGGGGCGCGACGAGAACACCGCAGGATTCGACTGCACGGCCTTCACGTCATCAAATCGCGATATCACCCAGATGTTCGAAGCACTGCGGTAGACGGGAAACCGCTCTCTCAGTTCCGCATAAACCGCTGGCAATTCCTCAGGGGAACCAGGCTTGAACGGCTCGAACTGCAACACACTTCCGTCGGCCGACAATGTCTCTCCTGTTCCTTGGCAAACGCCCCGCGGGCCATCTCGCATACCGGACGTCAGGGGCCCGCTACAAGGGCATGTTCGTCATAGTAGGACGTCATTTGCGTACAAAGCAAGGATCGGTAGAGTACGACAGCACCTATTGTCATCCACTGCTGGGCCGCTGGGTGCAGACGTGTCGATGAGGAGATGAGATGGTGTTCGCTACTCACGTTGCGAAGGTGGTAGGCGCCCTGGCGAAGGGACTCGAAAGCGCCGCGCCAACGCGCCGAGTAACGATCTACCGGACGCCGGTGGCGTTGCTAGGCGCGCAGATCTGGGCCGTGACAGTGCTGAATCACAGCACCTCTTTAGCCGTCGATCTGCAGGTCTTCGTGGACGCGGTCGACTCCGAGGGCCACGATCTACCCGGCGGCGCCACACGCTCCACGCAAGCGATCGCAGACGTCTTCGCCAGGCTGAGGGCTGGTCCGTGGCCCGACGAGCATCACCCACTGCTCGAACCGGGCGGGGTGTTACCAACTCGGCAGCCGGCGTTCCTCGCCAACCGGATGGACCTTGTTGCTGCACACAATGCAGTGGACTTCCCGCGCTGGCTACGGCCAAACCAACACGCGTCCGCCCTTTACTCGTTGGAATCCAACGCTTCTCTGAAAGTGCGCATCCAATTCGAGGACGAGACGGCCACGGTGTGGTCTAGAGCGAACGACGCAGAGCCCGAGAGGGTTTCGTCAACATCGCCCAGCCGCCCCGAGCGGCGACGTACCGCTTCCGCCGGCGAGTAGAGCGACAGAAAGGCTCGCGTCATGTCATCAGATACCGGCAGGCCCACCACCATCCCCTGCTACGAGGAGGTCGGCGACTGGGCAGATCTGTCCGCGGTTCCGGGCGCGGCGTCCTGTTGGGTGCACAACGCTGTCGTCGCCACCGACGGCGGGGAGATCATCGGTTTCCACGCTGGACGACTCGTCGCGTTCGACACCGACGGCCAGCTGCTCCGCGTGGTCGAGACGAGCCTCACCGAAGGCCACGGCATCACGCTCGTCCGCGAGGACAATGCCGAATTCCTCTGGATCAGCGACCCCGGATTCGTGTTCAGCTGCGGCGCCGACGACGGCGACCCCAACTGGGCTCCCATGTTCGGCAAGGGAGTCCACTGCCACACCCGGACACCCCGCGTGGTGAAGATGACCCTGGACGGTCAGATCCGTTCCGAGTTGGCTATTCCCCCGCGGGATCCGGCCATCCCGGCCGGTCCGATGGGACCGTACTGCCCGTGTGGCTGTGCCGTGGACGAGGAGCGGTTCGGCGGAAAAGGCGACATCTGGGTGGCGGACGGATACGGATCAGGCGTCGTACACCGCTTCGACAAGCATGGAAACCATCGGTCCACACTGACCGGCGACGAAGCCGGCCAACGACTGGCGTGCCCACACGCAATCTTCATCGATCGCCGCAAACCGGTCCCGGAGCTCTACATCGCCGACCGAGTCAACACCCGCGTGCTCGTCTACGATCTCGACGGCCGCTACCTGCGGACCTTCGGTGAGCAGATCCTCAACAGCCCCAGCGATTTTGCGCAGTGGGGCGACCTGCTGGTCGTCGCCGAGCTCTACGGGCGAGTGACCGTGCTCGATCCCGAGGACCAGTTGCTCGGGTACATCGGCGACGACCCCGCCGCGGCCCAAGGGTGGCCGACCCGGCCGGGATGGCCCAATGCGCTAGCCGACGACGGGCATACGGAGATACCCCACCTGCCCCGGCACGATCGCTTCAATTCCCCGCACGCTGTCGCAACGGACGCCGACGGAAACCTCTATGTGTCTGAATGGTTGCTGGGCGGGCGATACACCAAGCTCACCGTCCACCGCTGAGCTTTCGGCTCGAGCTAGATCCGTTCGACGACCAACGCTGAGCCCATCCCTCCCCCGGCGCACATGGCGACCACACCGACGCGCGAATCGCGCCGTGCGAGTTCATGAACGATCGACACCACCATCCGGGCGCCTGTCGCGGCGATCGGGTGACCGAGGCTGATACCGCTACCGTTCACGTTCACGATTGAGTCGTCCAGGCCGAGGTCACGCGTGCACGCCACGGCCATCGTGGCGAACGCCTCGTTGATCTCGAAGAGGTCCACGTCTCCCGATGTGAGACCACTGCGCTTGAGCGCCAACGGGATTGCGGTCACCGGGGCAATACCGGTGTGCTCGACCTGCACACCGACAGATGCCCACCCCCGGATCCGTGCCAGCGGTGTCATGTCGCGACTGGCCGCGAAGTCGGAGCTGCCAACGACCAGCGCGGCGGCGGCATCGTTGATACCCGCGGAGTTTCCAGCGGTGACAACGGCATCGGGTATCTCCGGGTGCAGCACCTTCAGCCCGGCGAGCGTTTCGGGGGTGGTGTCCCG
>NZ_JAOPWB010000170.1 GCF_025965855.1 Mycobacterium sp.
CCGCCGCCTCCACATCAGCCCTGCCCGCCAACGCCACCTGGGCCGACACCTGACCGGTGCTCGGGTTGAAAACGTCAGCGGAGCGGCCGGACCGGCCGGCGGCGCGCTTGCCATCGATGAAATGCGGGATCTGGGTGGTCATGGTGTCCTCGGATGTCGTTTACTCGCGAATACTTGCATATCCTAGTAAATGCGGATCGGGTTCGCAAGGCTGCTGTTCAGGCAGGCCGACCTGTCGCCGGCGCGGCCGTCCCGATCCGCCCAGATGAACCGCGAGCGGTTCCGGGTCGTGTTAGTGCTGGGGCCGCGAGGTCCTCGGCACCCAAGAAAGACGACAGGAGACTCACGGATGACGACGGAGACGCATGACGGCCCCGACGCGGTTGTCATCGGCGCGGGGCCGGCCGGTCTAGCCGTCGCACGCCAACTCGACTATCAGCATGGGATCAAAGCGCTCGTCGTCGACCGTGCAGCGGCCCCGGCAATTTCGTGGCGCAGGCGCTATGACAACTTTCGCCTCAACACGACCGGGTTCTTGTCGCACCTTCCCGGACAACGGATTCCGTTGAACGCCGGCCGTTGGCCGACCAAGGAGGACATGGTCCGCTATTTCGATCACTACGTTGCGCGGCAGAACATCGCCATCATGCTCGGATGCGAAGTCCACCGCGTCGACCGTGTCGGGGGAGTCTGGCGACTCGCCACGTCGTCGGGTGAGATCCGGACCCCGGCAATCGTCCTCGCGACCGGCAACTACAGCGCACCCACCATCCCCGCATGGCCCGGTCTCAGCCGTTTCAGCGGCGAGATCGTTCACTCCGGGGACTTCACAAACGCTTGGCCCTACCGCGGGCGCGACGTCCTCGTCGTCGGCGCGGGCAATTCGGCCGCCGACATCGCAGTTCAGCTGGTCTATGACGGCGCGCGACGGGTTTGGCTCTCGGTGCGCACGCCGCCGCACCTCGTGCGGCGGTCCATCGGGCCGTTTCCATCGGACATCTTCCTCGAGCTGTTCTCGAAAGTTCCCGCGCGGATGGTCGATCCGCTGATCGGGCGCATGAACCGCCTGATGTGGGGTGACCTGTCGCCCTACGGCTTCGGTCGGCCAACGCTCGGGCTGAAGGCGACGGTGGAGACCCGAGGTCGCATCCCGACGCTGGCCGACGAGCTCATCAACGTCGTGCGGGCCGGGCTCGTCGAGGTCGTCGGCGCCGTCGAGGCGATCGAATCCGACGCCGTGATCCTCGCCGACGGCGCGTCCGTAGCGCCGCAGGTGATCATCGCTGCGACCGGGTTCGGCACCGATCTCGACGGCTTGGTCGGACACCTTGGCGTCCTCGACGAGCACGGCAACCCCCGTGGCGGCTTTGCCTCGCACGTCGGCGACGGAATGTTCGCGATCGGATACGGCATTCCGCCCAATGGCCCACTGCGGGCGATCCGCACCAGGGCCACGCCATTGGCCCGCGAGGTGGCCGCCTACCTGCGGCGGATTCCTCCATCCATGCGGGCGCAACGTGAATGTGCGCCCGAGGATCTCGTCGCACCGGGGCGCCGGTTTCCGACATCTTAATGGCGGTGTCTCCTTGACGATGCAGACCGAGACCGACACCGCGAAAACATAAGGGATACAATGATTTTACTCTCCACCGCAAAGACCTTCTACCGTGGCGCAGACGGCTACGAAACGGCCCGTCGGGAAACGGTATGGAATGGCCTTCTGCCGGACCGTTTTCCCGATGTGATCGTGCAGGCGCACGACGCCGACGACGTGGTCGCAGCGCTCCGTTATGCGCGGGCCAACGGACATCAGGTCGGCGTACGGTCGGGTGGGCACAGCTGGGTGGCGAGCCACCTGCGCGACGGCGGCATGCTGCTCGACGTCAGCCGCCTCGATGACTGCACTGTCGATCCGGATCGGATGATCGCGGATGTTGGCCCGGGCAAGGTCGCCAGCGTCTTCGCGACAGAACTGGACGCACAAGGGCTATTCTTTCCCTCCGGCCATTGCGAAGGCATTCGTCTCGGCGGCTATCTGCTGCAGGGCGGATACGGCTGGAACAGCCCGGCGCTCGGGCCGGCATGCGAGAGCGTGCTTGGACTGGAAGTCGTCACCGCCGACGGTGAACAGATCTACTGCGACCCCGAAAACCATCCAGACATGTATTGGGCCGCCCGCGGCTCTGGGCCGGGCTTCTTCGGTGTGGTCACCTCCTTCAAACTGCGGGTTCACCCACGTCCCCCGGTGTGGGGCACCTGCCTGTACATGTATCCGATCGAGGTCGCCGACGAGGTGTTTACCTGGGGACGCTCGATAATGTCCGAGATCGACGACCGGGTCGAACTGCAGATCCACACCGCGCGCAGCTTTCCGGGAGCCGGGCTCAACCAACCCGGCATCACGATCGCCGCGCCGGTATTCGCCGACTCGGAGGACGAGGCGATGAAAGCTCTTGCGCTGCTGGGCACTTGCCCGGTCATTGATAAGGCGATCGTCAACCTCCCTTACGCGCCGACAACTTTGGCCAACTGGTACACCGCCGTGATGACCAGTTACCCGAAGGGGCACCGATACATCGCCGACAACATGTTCACATCGGCTTCCGCCGAAGAACTGTTGCCCGGCATTCGCAAAATCATCGAAACCATGCCGCCGCACCCCTCGCACTTCATTTTCACGGGCTGGAATACGTCCCCGGCGCGCGCGGACATGGTGTACGGCGTAGAAGACGAGGTCTACCTCGCGCTCTACACCATCTGGCAGAACCCGGCCGACGATGACCGGTATCGCGACTGGGCCGCGTCCAACATGGCGGCGATGTCTCACTTGGCGACCGGCATATCGCTTGCCGACGAGAATCTGTGCCGGCGTCCGGCGCGATTTATCGCCGAACCGAACATGGCACGCCTCGATGCGGTGCGCTCGGCCTACGACCCGGATGGTCGATTCCACAGCTGGATGAGCGGCGCCTGACCAACGGCGGCCTGCCTCTTGGCTAACCGTGGCCGGTGTGCCACGCATGAACCAAACGGGCGCTTCGATCGTTTCACCAGTAAGGAGGTGAATGGAGTGCCTATTCTCACGAGGTCGGCGGGTGCTGAAGCCGAGTTGATGAAGGCACTCTACGACGAACACGCCCCGGACTTGCGGCGCTACGCATTCCGCGTGACCGGCAATCGGGCCGGCGCTGAAACCTGGCGCAAAAGACGCTATTACGGGCTTCGCGGCATCCGGCGATCATCGGCGACATAACTCATCGACGATCACCGCACCGCACGGGCGGCGACGTCACCTCTACTGGCGATCCGAATGGCCAGTCAACTACGAAATATCCCACGTACCAAGAGATTTTCCAGGAGATGGAAGTTACACAATGATGCCGCTATGGCGGCCCGGGACGCCGATCGGCGCTGACCTATCCGGGCATGACGAGTACGCGATGTGGGATGCCGCATACGTGCTGGGAGCATTGTCGTCCGCAGAACGGCGGCAATTCGAAGCGCACCTGGCCGACTGCCTGTTGTGCCGCAGCGCCGTTGGCGACCTCAACGGCATGCCGGGCCTGCTGTCGCAGCTGGATCGCTACGACTTGGTGGCGATCGACGAGGCCGACCGCAGTGGAGCAGAACCGTTGCCGCCCGACGAGTTGCTGCCGTCCCTGCTGGCCAAGGTGACCTGGCGACGGCGCCGGTCGCGCATCGCGGCCTGGACGGCTGGAGCCGCCGCGGCCGCGGTGCTGGCGATCGGTGTCCTTGTCGGCGTCCAGGGCCAATCCTCGACATCCGTGCCGATGCCGCCGCAGGCGAGTGTGTCGGTTCAGCCGATGGCACAGGTAGGGACGAACAGGCTGGCCTCGACGGTCTCGCTCAGCGGCCAGCAGTGGGGAACGTTCATCTCGATGAACTGCGTCTGCCTCGCCCCGCTGAACGCCCATCACGACACGCTGGCGATGGTTGTGGTAGGTCGTGACGGTAGTCACACTCGGATGGCCACCTGGGTGGCGAATCCGGGCCATACGGCGGCGCCCGCTGGCAGCATTTCGACGCCTGTCGATCAAATCGCCTCTGTGCAGGTGGTTTCCGCCGACGACGGCCAGGTGCTCCTGGAGCGTTCGCTGTGACTTACGCCTCGATGTGAACTGAAGTCACCCGCAGGTCGTGTTACGGGCATCGACACAAGTTAGGGAGCAGATGCCAAGGCAATACAGGGTTGTCGACCATATCGTCGAGCACCTCGCGAGAATCGACAGCGATTACATATTCGGTGTCGACGGGGCCAACATCGAAGATCTCTACGACGCGGCACATTTCAGTTCGGACATCACCGCGGTGCTGGCCAAGCACGAGTTTTCTGCGGCCGCGATGGCCGACGGGTACAGCCGCAGCGGCGCCGGTTTGGGGGTAGTGGCGGCGACGTCTGGCGGAGGCGCGCTCAATCTCATTCCGGGCCTTGGGGAATCATTGGCCAGCCGAGTGCCGGTGTTGGCATTGGTGGGTCAGCCCGCAAGCACGATGGACGGTCGGGGCAGCTTTCAAGACACCAGTGGCCGCAACGGATCACTGAATGCCGAGGCGTTGTTTTCTGCGGTGTCGGTGTTTTGCCGGCGGGTGTTGACGCCCGCCGATATCGTTTCGGCGTTGCCCAGCGCCATCGCGGCGGCGCGAACCGGAGGGCCAGCAGTCTTGTTGCTGCCCAAGGATATCCAGCAGGCCAAGGTCGGTATCAACGGCTACGGCGGTAATGACGGGCGTGGCTTCGAGCGCCCGGGGGCAAGCATCGGTGATCCACATGCGATCGTGCGCGCTTTGCGGCGAGCGACTGGACCCATCACGATCATCGCCGGCGAGCAGGTGGCGCGCGACGACGCCCGGTCGGAACTCGAGGAGCTGCGGGCCCTGCTACGCGCACGGGTGGCATGCGTGCCCGACGCCAAAGATGTAGCCGGCACACCAGGGTTCGGTTCGTCGTCGGCACTCGGTGTGACAGGTGTGATGGGCCATCCCGGTGTGGCCGACGCGGTCGCGGCGAGCGCCATATGCCTAGTGGTCGGCACCCGACTTTCGGTGACCGCCCGCACCGGCCTCGACGACGCGCTCGCGGCGGTGCGGACGGTTTCGATCGGCTCGGCACCCCCATACCTGCCGTGCACTCACGTGCACACCGAGGATCTGCGGGGATCGTTGAGGATGCTGACCCGGGCGTTGTCCGGGCGGGGGCGGGCACGAGGGCTGCGCGTGCCCGATTTCGTTGCAGACACCGAACTTAGTCCACCGCCCTTCGCCGGTGCGGGTGTGCGCTACCGCGATGCCATGGTCGTGCTCGATAGCGTGTTGCCCGACGGAACCGACATCGTCGTCGACGCCGGCAACACCGGCGCATCCGCGATCCATCACCTCCCCGTACGCCGGGGCGGTCGCTTCGCGGTCGCACTCGGCATGGGCGGCATGGGCTACAGCTTCGGTGCCGGCATTGGGATGGCCTTCGGCCGTGCGATGAACCGCGGGCTTAGCGGGTCTAGCCGTCGCACCGTGGTGATCGCCGGGGACGGTGCATTCTTCATGCACGGCATGGAGGTGCACACCGCGGTGCAGTACGGGCTGCCGGTGACTTTCGTACTGTTCAACAACAACGCCCACGCCATGTGCGTCACCCGCGAGCAGCTGTTCTACGACGACCTGTACAGCTACAACCGCTTCGCTCCCAGCCACCTGGCGGCCGGTCTGGCGAGCATGTTCCCCGGGCTGTCTTCGGTGGACGTGGCCGACATCGACGCACTACCCGCGGCATTGGAACGGGCAATGGCCGTCGACGGCCCGTCCGTGGTCAGCATCGAGTGCGCCGCCGACGAAATCCCGCCATTCGCAGCATTCCTGAACAGACAACCTGCCAATCAGGTTGTCGATCAACAGATCACAACACCAAAGGAGAACCGAATCCATGTCCCTACCAGCGCTTGACGATATCGTCGTCCATCGCGGCACCACCGAGCCGATCGAGGGATTGGTCCGCATCGAGACCTCGCCACTGGAGGAGACCGCCCCCATGTTCATGGAGAAGATGCGGTCGGTATACCCGCACGAGGAGGTCTTCGGCCAGTACTGCACGGTCAACGACTACATCGACTGCCCACCCGACGAGCTGTTCGAATACCTGGCCGACACCCGCAGCCTCGAGGAGTGGACCTACACCCTGCGTGACTTCAGACCCACCGAGGACCCCGGGCTGTGGCTGGCCTACGACCGACTGCTTCCGGACACGGACATCTACACCCGCACGGTGGCCAACGCCGAGGCCCGTACCGTCGACTACCACTGCGCCTGGGACCAGGGCCAGCACCTTTGGATGATCTACCTGATGCGGGTACTCGACGCGCAGGTGGTGCTCGGCAAGCCCGGTTCCGTTGTGCTGTGGACCAATTGCCGCCATCCGTTCTACGACAATAACCCGTATCCGGAGGCCGGCCCGCCGGAGCGCACGGGCTGGGTCGGCGACTTCTGGGACATCTTCGGTGCCGGTCACGGGCTGGAACTGAACAACCTCAAGTCGATCGCCGAATACCGCCACCGCAACGGACTGCCGATCACGCCGGCCTGGATGAGGGCATCATGAACCAGCCCGCCGTCAGCCTGACCGACGTCTCCAGCTATCTGCCCGGCGAACCTGTCGGCGCCGACTATTACGCGCAGTTCGCCGGCTCGGACGACCTGGCGGCCAACCTGATGTTCCGCGCGCCCAAGTTCCGCCATCACGTCGGGCCGGACGAAACCGTGATCGACATGGTCGAGCGGGCCGCACAGGGCCTGATCGAACGGCACGGCCGGGACGTCATTGCTAACGTCGACGTGCTGATCACCCACGCCCAAATGCCCGACGTGCCATTCTACGGCGGGGGCGGCGGCATCGCGCACCGCTTGGGCATGCGTCCTAACTGGGTGCTGGACCTGCATAACGGCGGGTGCGCGGCGTTCGTGCTGGGTCTCAAAGTGGCCCGTCAACTGCTCGCGTCCGGACAAGGGCGCACAGCGCTGATCGCGGTCGCACAGAACGCGGCGGGCCAGATCTTCGACCAGCCCGGGGTGCGCCGCAAGGCGCAGTCTTCGGTTCCGGGTGACGGTGCCGCGGTTGGACTAGTCACTGTGTCGGACGAATCGCCCATACTCGACATCGAGTGCCGCACCTACGGCGAATACGCCGGCGACATGACGCTCGTTATCGACCCGTCCCGCAAGTGGTGGCAGCCCGGCCCCGGTGAGGGCTGCATCGGATTCACCGAAACCAACATCGCCAAGGTGCTCGCTCGCGGCAATCAGCAGGTCCCCGAGGTGGCGCTTGCCGTCTGTGATCGAATCGGCCTGCCGTCCAAGGACATCGACCTGCTGGTCACCAATCAGCCAAACCGGGTGTTCCTGCGCAACTGGCGCGAAGCGCTCGAGGTGCCCGAATCGAGACACCTCGATACCTTTGACGAATGCGGCAACCTGTTCGGCGCCGGCATTCCAATCAACCTGGATCATGCGATATCCGACGGTCAGGTCAAGGCCGGCGACGTCGTGATGATGGCCGCCTTCGCTCACGCGGGCGACTTCGCTGGTGCGGCGGCGGTCCGCTGGGGCGGACGAAGCTGATGCAACCCCTGCTGGAGGCGAGCCCTGTCACCAGGGAGATCCTCGATGCGCTGCCGAACGCTACCGATCCATTCGCGTTGTCGCTCAACGAGAATCCGTTTCCGCCGCTACCGGCGGTACGCTCGGCGCTGGTCCGCTCGATCGATGTCGCCAACCGGTATCCGGAGTTCCTGCCCGAACGGCTACGCCACTTAATCGCCGGCCATATCGGAGTCTGCGACGAGCAGGTCGTGCTGGGCGCGGGTGCGAGCGGAGTGGTGATGCAGGTCCTGCACGCGGTGACGCGGCCCGGTGATCGGATTGTGCTGAGCGAGCCGACTTTCGACGGTTATCCGATCTTCGCCCGGATGGCCCGCCTGACACCGGTCACTGTTCCGCTCGACAAGCGCGGCCACCACGACCTGGAGGCACTGGCCGAAGCAGCGGCGGACGCCAGTGTCGTCGTCTTGTGCCGGCCCGACAACCCGACCGGCACCCTGGAACCTGTCGCGGATGTGCAGCGATTCCTGCGGCGGGTGCCGGACGGCACGGTCGTGCTGCTCGACGAGGCCTACATCGAGTTTGTCGCCCCCCAGCTCCGGATCGACGGACCCGATCTGGTCCGCCGATTTCCAAATGTCGTTGTGGTGCGGACGTTCTCGAAGGCCTACGGCTTGGCCGGACTTCGTATCGGGTACGGGTTCTCCTCACCGGAATTGGCCACGACACTGTGGGGAATGCAGTTGCCGTTCGGCATGGGCATAACCAGCTTGGTCGCGGTGGCGGCGTGCTATGACTCCGAGGACCAGTTGCGGCAACGCATTCTGCAAATCAGCAGTGAGCGTGATTACCTTTCCCGGCGCCTTCGGGCGAAGGGCGTATACACCACGGACGGGCACGCCAACTTCGTTTACCTGCCGACCGTTGGGCGACCCTGGCGAGAGGTCTTCGGCGACAGCGGGCTGAAGGCCCGCTACTACCCCGACGGCGCTGCCCGGATCACCGTTGGAAGCCGCGCATCCACCCGAGCGGTGCTGGCCGCAGTGGCCAGGTCGCTGGGTTGATCCCAGTCGCGCGCGGCGCCCCCTGGCATCGGAAGAGCTGACGCAGCAATGACTTCGACCGGCTGGGACGAGTACCGATCGCTGAAGCCACATTGTTGGCTGGTGCCACGCCATTTCGGTCCGGCGACACCACATTGCCACCGCGCCGCGGTGAACTTCTTGTATAGGTCCTGCGTGGTAGCAGTAGGAGGTTTTGAAGATGGATCCAATACTGACGCTCTACTTTTCAGCGGGCATGTCGTTCGCCGGACTTGGCCTGCTGAAGCTGCAGGTCCGGCTTGAGCGATGGGCTTACGATCGCCACGCAGAGGACTGAAGTGAGCCGTCAATCGAGGTGCGGGGGCGAAACGGATCGCGGGCCGATCGCGGCCTATCACCGCTACAGACGTTCCGCGAAGCTCATCGCGGGGCCCGACGCGCCGTCGACCCGGTCGCTTCGGATCCTCGTTGTCGGCGCCGGTGTGGGCGGCATTTCTATCGCTCGAGGATTATTGCGTGACGGACATGACGTCACCGTGTTCGAAAGGCGGCCGGATGTTAAGGCAGGTGGCGGCGCCGTAACCATCTGGTCCAATGGCTCGACCGTTCTGGGGCAGCTGGGGGTCGATATGGATGGGGCCGGTCAGCCACTGTCCACCGTGCGCGTCACGACACCCAGGGGTCGCTCGGTCGCCACTATGGACCTGACGGCGATCGTGGACCGGCTGGGAGAACCAGTTCGGATGGTCCCGCGTCGAGTCCTGCTTGAACGGCTGCTGGAAGGCTTTCCGGCCGATCGCGTCCGGTGTAACACCCGAGCGGTCGGGCTGACCAATACGCAGGGCGGAGTTCGGCTCGAGTTCGAGGACGGCAGCTCGGCCGAAGGAGATGTGTTGATCGGCGCGGATGGCCTGCACTCGATGGTTCGAGGCGTCGTCGGTGCGCCACCCGCGGAGCCGACCGGCTGGTGCAGCTGGCAGGGGCTGGTCACCCTGCCCGACATCGGCGATAAGCACGTCGCACAGATGATTATCGGCGAGCACGGGAACCTTGGGCTATGGCCGGCCGGAGGTTCGGACCTGCAGTGGTGGTTCGACTTGCCATGGTCGCACGACTTCGTGAGACCGGAACGCCCGATCGAGATGCTCCGGTCCCATTTCGAAGGATGGTCCGACTCGACTGACCGAGTACTCGCGACATTGACCGACGAGGATCTGGCCCCTTCGCCGTTCCCGCATTTTCGGCATCCGATCCCCCGCTCGGGCCAAGGCGCGGTCACGTTGCTCGGCGATGCCGCACACACGATGCCGCCGACGCTTGCGCAGGGAACCAACCAGGCGCTGCTCGACACGATGGTGTTGTGCAAGGCGCTTTCGGATTTCCGAAAGGGACGGACAGGGGTGCACAGCAATATCCGCGATCTCTCGGGTGCGCTGCGCTGGTACGAGAGCACCAGGCGACGCAAGGTCGAGGCGGTGTCCTGGGTGACCACCCAGCAGGTGTCCCGCAGCGAGTCCGCGCTGAAGCCGGCGGCGACGATCTCGGACCGCTTCATGACGTGGGCGCTGACAACGTTTCTGTGTGCGGTGAGTCACCGCCGGATCTCCGCGGAAGTCAGCCGGGACCTCGCGGCCGCCGCGACCACACTGCTTGTCGATGCGCATGAATGAATCGACGTCTTCGACCGTCAAGGCCACCAGGGTGCCACCCGCCAAGCTGGCCCGCGCTGTCGAGTGGATCCGCCACTATCTGTATCGGCTCCATCAACGGCTGACACCCGCGCCGGCAGCGATGATGGAGATGGTCATTGCCACCTGGACATCGCAGGCGATCACCGTGGCGGCTCAACTCGGTGTCGCCGATGCGCTGACCAACGGCCCACTGCCGATCGAGGAACTGGCGGCCCGGGTGGGCGCGAACCCGGACGCGCTGCGCCGGCTGCTGCGGGCATTGATCGGCAAAGGCATCTTCCGTCATCGCCGCGACGGACGCTATGAGCTGAATTCCCTTGCCGCGACCCTGCGTTCGGACGCGCCGATCTCGATGACTTGGGCGGCGCAGTTCTACGGGTCGGCCGAACAGCGCGAACGCTGGACCCTGATGGTGGACTCGATCCGAACCGGCAGCACGGTCGTTCCGGCATTGCGCGGCAAGGAGAGCTTCGACTACTTCGCCGGGGAGCCCGAGCTTGCCGAGCTCTTCAACCAGACGATGACGAGCGTCTCGGAGCTGACGGACGGGACGGTGGTCGCCGGCTACGACTTCAGCGTCTACCCCACGAT
>NZ_JAOPWB010000176.1 GCF_025965855.1 Mycobacterium sp.
TTCCCTCCGAACGGTGCAACCGGCGGATCTCAGCCCAATCCTCCACAGACATCACTTCCTCAGCGTCTACGGAGGGGGTCCAAATTCAGCCGACGATCAGGGGTCAGTCTTCACCCGACGCCGACACCCTTGCCACAACACAGGAGCATCTGATATCGAGACCGCCGCAGAGCGGCTGGCCGACTTGCCCGTCGTTCGAGACGGATCGGTTTCCTTCTCGATAACTGAGATCATCCCAGTGCGATTTCGCTGACAAATTGGCACCATCACCAGCGCGGTGGTGCCCGCAGATACCGCCCTCCCCGCTGCCCGATTGACGTTGTCGCGGATCGGATACCGAGACATACGTCACGCGCGGCCCTGGCGGTGTGTAGGTCGGCGGTCGAATCCTCAGTCCCGCAACATCTTTAACGGCAGCGGGTGCCAGGTCTGACCGCTTGTAGGCAGTCGGTCAAGCTATGACGATCTAGCCTGTCCGGCCCGGCTGGCGCTGATCGGGCTCGGCTGCTGGGCGATGAAGGCGCGTCAGCGCAGGGCGTGCGACGGGGCAGGTTTGGGCGACGACATCGAGCAGGGCGGTCAGACTCGGAGAGCGGTGCTCGGATCGGAATGCCAACGTCAGGCTGGGCAGGGCGACCCGCGGACGGATATCGAAGATCCAGGTATCCGGGCGTGGGGCGGTTCGCACGTCCTGTGGGCCCAGACCGACGCCGAACCCGCACGCCGCGAGGCCCATGATGGTCTGCGCGTTAGCTGCGTGGGTGACGCCGGGCCAGGCACCTAAGTCCGGAAGCGCGTCGCGCATCGATTTCATGACGGCAGGTTCATCCTGAGGCGGTGCGATGACGAGCGGCTGGCGCCGTAGCTGATCGAGGCTGATCCGTTGCTGGCCGGCGAACGGGTGGTTGGTACTCACGACGCCGATCAGGTAGTCGCGGCTGACCGCCACGCTGACCAGCTGCTGGACTCCACGCCCGCGTGGCGCGCCGCGGCAGATGATGACATCGAGTTCACCGGCCACCAGGGCCCGGCTGCTTTCCACCGTCACCATCTCCTGCAGCTGTAGCCGCACCTCAGGGTGTTCGGCCCGGAATCTGCGCAGCACCGGCGGCAGCATCGACAGCAGCGCGGAGCTGATGAAACCGATCCGCAGGCTGCCGGTTTCTCCTCGCGCGGCTCGTTGGGCGTCGAGGGCGGCCGCGCTGAGTTCCTGGTCGATGCGACGCGCCCGGGCCAGCAGAGCGTCGCCGGCCGCGGTGGGAAACACGCCTTGTCTGGTGCGATCAAACAGCCTGGCGCCGACCTCGCGTTCGAGCTGAGCAATCGCCTTGGACAACGGCGGCTGAGCGATGCCGACCGCCGCGGCCGCCCGGCCGAAGTGCTGGTGTTCTGCCAGAGCCAACGCGTACCGGAGCTGCCGGACATCCACACCACCACGATATCTAAAAGATATCGCTGTGACCCAATCACGGTATGGCCGCTATCAGGCTGCTGGCGGGCGCGTTGACTTCAACACGTGAGCAGCAACGCGGAGAAACGGAGGCGATCACATGACCGATAATTCAGACTCGGGAACATTCGGCCGATACCAGGAGGTTCCCGTCGAGCATCTGGCGCCCGAGATGAAAGCGGCCTACGACTTCACCCTCGGGATGCGCGGTCATCTGCCCGGCCCGAGCAAAATCTGGTTGGCCAACCCCAAGCTGCTGCAGACCATCACACCCACCGGCGCGTACTTTCAGACCGAATCCATGCTGACCAAAGCCGAGATCGAGATCGCCACCAATCTCATCAACGGAAAGTGGCACGCTGCCTACAGCAACTCCGAACACGAGCAGATCGGGCAGGTCGCCGGTGGTTTGGCGCCGCACAAGGTTCAGGCGTTGATCGCCGGGTTACCAACGTCTTTCGACGACCCGCGCCAACAGGTCGTCTATGAACTCACGTCGGCGTTGATCGGCCCGCGCGCGGTGCCGCAAGGACTTTACCAGCGGGCGCGGGAGCTGTTGGGCGACAAGGGCATCGTCGATGTGACCGTCCTGCTGGGTTGGTTCACCGGCGTGTCGCTGACATTGGCCGCCTACGACGTCCCGTCTCACGCGGCGGGTCTCATCCCATAGCCAAACAACCGTCGCGCCGGACGGCCGACAACAACAACCAGCACAACCTAGACAAGGAGCAGCGACAATGACCAAGCCAAGCCAAACCCTGGGCGGGCGGCTACCGCTTGCCGATCCCACAACACTGACCGGCGCACAGCGCGACCTGTTCGAGGCGCTGAAGGCTACGTGGGAGCCGTTGAGCAACAAGGCGGGGGTACAGATGACGACCGCCGACGGGCGGCTGATCGGCCCGTACAACACGTTCCTTCTGCACCCCGAGGTGGCGGCGAAGTTCTCGGAATTCCAGGCCGCCGAGTCGACCTACACGACGCTTTCGAAGCGGGTGCGCGAAGTGGTGATCATCGCGGTGGGCGCCGTGTGGGGTGCCGAGTATGAGCTCTACGCGCACTGTGCTCTGGCGCGCAACGCCGGCCTCTCCGAGATTGCCGTCACGACACTTGCCAACGCCGGTATACCCGACGACCTGAGCGAACACGAGAAGATCGCAGCGCGTCTGGCGCGCCAACTGTCAACCAGCCACCGCGTCGACGACGAGCTGTATCGCGAGGCCGAACACGCCTTCGGCACAACGGGTTTGTTCGACATCGCCGCCCTGATGGGCGAATACCACACGGTCTGCGCGGCGCTCACCCTGTTCGAGGTACCCGCGCCGCACTAGACCATGTGCGACGGCGTCGGTGAACAGCCACTCAAGCCATCACGACCAGAAAAGGAGGCCACCATGGCAACCACCGCACCTGCGAATATCACCACAATCGCCCGCTTTCCGGAGCACTTCTTCCTGGAGAACCTCGCGGTGCGCGCCGACGGCTCAATCCTGGTGACCGTCCTTAACCACAAGCAACTTTGGTATGTGCCCGCCCCCACCGGCGAGCCGCCCATCACCCCGGTACTTGTGCACACCTTCGATGGCTTTGCGATGGGCATCGTCGAAACCGAGCCCGACATCTTCTACGTCAGCACGCTCGACCAGGCCACCCTCGAGCGATTCGATATGCGCGGCTGGATCCCCGGCGCACCCGTGAAGCCGACACGGGTCCTGACCTTCGATCAGCCCGCCGGTCTCAACGGCTCGTGTCTGCTCGCCCCCCGCGTCATTCTGCTAGCCGACTCGCTGGCAGGCGTGATCTGGCGAGTCGACCTGGCCGACGACGGCCTTACCGCGACCGCCTCGGTCTGGCTGCGCCACCACACCATGGCTCCCGATCCCGACAACGGCTTCACCTCGCCGCTCGGCCCGCAGCCCGGAATCAACGGCATTGGCTACGCCGCACGAACCAACGCCGTGTACTACACGTCCACGGCGCAAAAGCTTTTCATGCGTGTGGCCGTCGACCCCGCTACACACACGCCGGCTGGCCAGCCCGAAATCGTCGCCGCCGACATCACGGCCGACGACTTCTGCCTCGAGGAAAACGTCAGCGTGGCTTACCTGACCACCCACACCGACAACACCATCGTGCGCGTGCCGATCCACCCGGGCGATGACGGTGTCACCCGCAGCGTCGTGGCGGGGGATCCCTTCACCGAACAACTCGTCGGACCCTCAAGCGCGGCCTGGGCACGCGGACGCACAGACTACGGCCGCATCGCCTACGTCACCACCGACGGCGGCCACACGGCCACCACGTACCACCGCCCGGGCAGCGACGAAATCATCCGCCCCGCACGCGTTCTGCGGGCGCAGTTCGACCCAGAACAGCCCGCACGATGAGCGCCGGCTGACTAGCCCGTCAGCCAACCGGCCTTCATTGGTTCCCGCCGCTGACCCCCGCCAACCAGTGCCTTTCCCACCGACAGGAGCAGCTCATGGCCACCACCATCCGCGCCGTCAAAACCGGCACCATCCGCATCCGCCCGTCACACCGCGCCACCGACATGAGCAAACCGAGGTGGCGTCGCCGGCTGGCCATCATCCTCGACCGGGACTGGACCCAGCCGCTGCCGATCTACACCTACCTGATCGAACACGACGAAGGGCTGCTCCTGCTCGACAGCGGCGAGTGCGCCCGCAGCACCAAGCCCGGCTGGTTCCCGTGGTGGAACCCCTTCTTCAGCCGCGCGGTAGACATCCACGTCGAACCCGACGATGAGATCGGCCCCCGGCTGCGCTCACTGGGCATCGACCCGACCAAGGACCTCAAATCCCTGGTGCTTTCCCACCTGCACCACGATCATGCCGACGGCATGGACCACTTCGAGGGCACCGACATCGTCGTCTCCGACGAGAACTTCGAAGTCGCCCGCCCACGCATCACCGGTTCCTTACTCGGCGCCGTCCCCGGAGAGTGGCCGTCGTGGTTCGCACCCCGCCGCGTCACCCTCGACGGGCCGCCCGCGCAGTCATTCGACCGCAGCTACCCACTGACCGCCGACGGGACGGTCTTCGCCGTCCCAACCCCGGGTCACATGGCCGGCCACATGTCGGTGGTGGTCCGCACCCGCGAGGTGACCTACTTCCTCGCTGGCGACGCGACCTACGACGAGGAACTGCTCAAGCAGCGCATCGTCGACGGATTCTCCGAGAACATCGGGGTGTCGCTGAACACCCTCGACCGCATCGCCGCATTCGCCCGGTCCGAACCGACCGTGCTGCTGCCCGCCCACGATCCACTCGCTGAACAGCGACTGGCCGAACGCATCACCCTCACCGACGACTAAGCACCGTGACAGCGGGTTGCGGCAGGGCGTGGGTTGCCGGTTAGGAGGTTGCACAGGAATTAAATTGACAGTTTCACGGTCCGATACCCGGCGAACGCGAGCCCTTCCACGCCGCAGCACGGACCACCATAAGCCCCGCTGGGCAAAGCAATTGATCCTGTGGATCGCACAGCACGCTTGGGTGTCGGCAGCGCACGTGTGCGATGTTGGCACCTTTGGTCAGGTCGGTCTAATTAGTTGAAGGTACGGATCACACGGATCGGTACACGCGCTGGAGGAGTAGTGACAATGAGTCCCACCGTCGATCGGAATCTGGAAGGCAAGGTTGCGCTGGTTACCGGGGCGACATCGGGGATCGGTCGGGCCGCCGCGGTACAGCTGGCCGCGCAGGGGGCAACCGTGATCGTGCACGGCCGCGACGCCGGGCGCGGCATCGCTGTGGTCAAAGAGATCGAAAGTGCCGGAGGCTCAGCCCGATTCGTGGGTGCCGACTTGGGCCAACCCGCAGAGGCGCTGCGGCTGGCCACCGAGGTCGGTGACGTCGACATCCTGGTCAACAACGCGGGATTTGCCTGGTTCGGCCCGACTGAAAAGCTGTCCGCCGACAACCTGGCTCAGCTGTTCGCCGCCAACGTGCAAGCGCCCTACCTGCTGGTGTCGGTACTCGCGCCGCCGATGGTGGTCCGCGGGCATGGCGTGATCATCAACGTCGCCAGTCGTGCCGGCGCCGTCGGTCAGCCCACAACCGCTGCCTACGGCGCCACCAAAGCCGCCCTGGCCTCTCTGGCCCGCTCCTGGTCTGCCGAATACGGACCCGCCGGCGTCCGCGTCAACTCCATCTCCCCAGGACCGGTCGACACCAACGCCGCCGAACGGGAACTGTTCGATGCCATTGGCGAGACCACCGTACTAGGTCGCGCCGGGCAAGTGCAGGAGGTCGCTGACCTCATCGGCTTCCTGGCGTCCCCCCGAGCCTCTTACATCACCGGTACCGACGTGGCCATCGACGGCGGTCGGCGATGAACACCGAAATCATGGCCCGAACGTGCATTCACCAAACCCCAGTCGGGCCCACGACCAACGCGGGTTCGCCGATATGGCAAGGCTGCCACACGTGACCACCAAAGGCCTGATCCTCTGAACCCCGACCCGGTCAACGAAAAACCAAGAAGAGTGACGACTGCCCCCGAATCGGGGCCTCCAGGAGATGGGTATTGCCATGACAATGCAAGCGCGGCGTGTTGTTACTGGACACGATGAGAACGGCGATGCCGTCGTTGTAAGCGACGAGCGATTGACTGCAGTTTCACGCCGGCTCGGCGCGGGCATATCGGGCTGTGAGATGTGGTCAACCAATCGAATGCCGATTGACAATTCGGCGGCCGCTTACGCCGCGCAAAGGGATCTCACGACTGATGGCGGACCGATGGCGGATCCGCCACCTCGTTGAGACGCACCAGGTCGCGGGTCGAATTCGATTGGGAGAGAGGTTGGTCTGGAGACCAGGTTGATGGGTTTCCAGGGGCGCGGCCGGTGCGCATGGGGGTTGGGCATTGGGGTGTGATGACGCGTACTGCTTCGGCGAGCTCGAGTCGGGCCAGGTGCGCGCCGAGTAGTGGACACCACCGCCGAAGGAGAATTTTGTGTACCACGCCGTGTTGTGCGCGTGGTGACCAGCCGGGATACCTCGAATTGCTGTCTTCGCCAGTCGCATTGATTCGACTAGTGATCGAAGATGGCCTGCTTACTCGAAGGTTTGACCCCGTTGAGCGATGAGTGGCGGTTGTTTCAGCGTGTGGCGATCTTGCGTGGCGAGCAGGTCGTCGGTCGTCACGATTTCGGCGAGCATCGCCATTGATGCCAGGGATGCGTTGTGGGCGGTCTCGGATGTGGTCGAGCAGGCGTCGGAGACCACCACGGTCCGGTACCCGAGGTCGGCACTGGCTCGCGCGG
>NZ_JAOPWB010000339.1 GCF_025965855.1 Mycobacterium sp.
TGGGTCAGACCCGACAGCGGGTTGTTCTGGTCCATGAACTGCGACAGCTGGCTGGTGCCGAAGAACTCCTTGATCGCGGCGACCACCGGCCGGATGTTGATCAGCGTCTGCGGCGTGATGGCCTCGACGTCCTGAGTGGTCATCCGCTCGCGGACGACGCGCTCCATCCTGGACATGCCGACCCGGATCTGGTTCTGGATCAGCTCGCCGACCGTGCGCAGCCGGCGGTTGCCGAAGTGGTCGATGTCGTCGGTTTCCACCGGAACCTCGACGCCGCCGGGAACGGTCATGACCGACTGTCCCTCGTGCAGGCGCACCAGGTACTCGATGGTGGCGACGACGTCCTCTTCGGTCAGCGTGGTCGTCGTGATCGGGGTCTCGGTGTTCAGGCCCAGCTTCTTGTTGACCTTGTAGCGACCCACCCGGGCCAGGTCGTAGCGCTTCTCCTTGAAGAAGAGGTTCTCCAGCAGGGTCTGCGCGGACTCCTTGGTCGGCGGCTCGCCCGGACGCAGCTTGCGGTAGATGTCCAGCAGCGCCTCGTCGGTTCCGGCGGTGTTGTCCTTCTCCAGCGTCGACATCATGCTCTCGGAGAAGCCGAACCGCTCGCCGATCCGCTCGTTGGTCCAGCCCAGCGCCTTGAGCAGCACGGTGACCGGCTGCCGGCGCTTGCGGTCGATGCGCACGCCGACGGTGTCGCGCTTGTCGACGTCGAACTCGAGCCAGGCGCCGCGGCTCGGGATCACCTTGACGCTGTGCAGCGTCTTCTCGGTGGACTTGTCGATGGTCTCGTCGAAGTAGACGCCGGGCGAGCGCACCAGCTGGCTGACGACGACGCGCTCGGTCCCGTTGATGATGAAGGTGCCCTTCTCGGTCATCATCGGGAAGTCGCCCATGAACACCGTCTGGCTCTTGATCTCGCCGGTGTTGTTGTTGATGAACTCGGCCGTGACGAACAGCGGGGCCGCGTAGGTCATGTCCTTGTCTTTGCACTCGTCGACCGGCGCCTTGACCTCGTCAAAGCGGGGATCGGAGAAAGACAGCGACATGGAGCCCGAGAAGTCCTCGATCGGCGACAGCTCGTAGAGCACCTCTTCGAGGCCACCCACCGGGTTGGCGTCCCCGCGGCTTCCGGCGCCCTCGCGCCAGCGCGGCGAACCGATCAACCACTCAAACGAATCGGTCTGCACGTCAAGAAGCCCTGGAACCTCAAGCGGTTCGCGGAGCTTGGCGAAAGAAACTCGGTTGGGTGCTCCGGGCACGGAGCCGTTGGTGGAACTTTTTTGGCGACTCTTGCTCTGGCGGGAATCTGCCAAGATGCATCCTTCCAGCACCTCGTGCGGCTCACGGGTCCCGGGGACACCGGCCTGTTCGCCGCATCAATTTTGTCGGTTGGCTGGCGAACGATCTGCCCGGATCTCACGCGCGCAACTAAATAGCTAAGCCGCGGGAGGGGGCTCAGGCTAAGACCACAGTGTCAGGTGGCGGGTGAGGTGGGCAGGAGGTAGCCAGCGCAACGTCCAACAATAGCGCAGGACCGCGTATTCCTCAACTACCCACCACAATCAGCCCTGGGACATCGGCGCTGGCTGGCGGTGTCGACTTCCCTCGGGCAGTTCAGATACATGCTGCCCAACAGACTGACCCGTTTACGCCGTGTCGTCAAGAGGGCGGGACGGCAAGTTGCGTCGAGTTAGCGCAAAATTTTCGGATGAGCGCCGCGGGGTCACGGCTGCCGGGTCCTACGCGTCGCCGAACTCGGTCGACCGGAACTTGTGGGTGCCCTCGAGGTCGTCGAGGATCGCCGCCTGGGCGTTCTTCGGCAGCGTGTGGAGGATCTCGCGCACCCGGGCCTGACGGCGGGCGACCGCCTTGCGCTCCGGCATCCCCGGCGTGGCGACGATCTGTGGCGGTACGCCTTCGATCTCCTCGACGCCGCCGGCATGGTGGCCCGCGTCGAGCAGGGCCTGCTCCTCGGCCATGGTGGCCTCGTCCTTCTCCTCGGACATGCCGATCGGCCCGATGCGCCGGCCGTTGAGGAACTGCCGCACGACGGGTTCCTCGCTGGTCAGCAGCACCTCCCGCGGGCCGAACATGACCAGCTTGCGGCGGAACAACATGCCCATGTTGTCCGGCACGGTCCGGGCGATGTTGATGTTGTGCGTCACGATCAGGACGGTGGCGTCGATCTGGGCGTTGATGTCGAGGATCAGCTGGCTCAGGTAGGCGGTACGAACCGGGTCCAGACCCGAGTCGGGCTCGTCGCACAGGATGATCTGCGGGTCCATCACCAGGGCCCGGGCCAGGCTGGCGCGCTTGCGCATACCGCCGGAGATCTCACCGGGGAACTTCTTCTCGTCGCCGCCGAGGCCCACCAGGGTCAGCTTCTCCATGACGATGTCACGGATCTCGCCTTCCTTCTTCTTGGTGTGCTCGCGCAGCGGGAACGCGGCGTTGTCGAACAGGTTCATCGATCCGAACAGCGCGCCGTCCTGGAACATGACGCCGAACAGCGTGCGGATCTCGTAGAGCTCCTTGGCCGAGCACTCGAGGATGTCGGTGCCGTCGATCATGATCGAGCCGCGTTCCGGACGCAGCAGACCGATGAGGGACTTGAGGAACACCGATTTGCCGGTACCCGACGGCCCCAGTAGGACGCTGACCTCCCCGGCGGGGACATCCAACGTCACGTCCTCCCAAATCCTCGAGGGACCGAAGGACTTCGTGAGTCCCCTCACCTCGATAGCGACGCCCATGGGGAATCCTTCCGTCGACTCTCGTGCCCGCCACCTGCCCTTTTCTGTGGCACCAGTCACTGTAGCGCACGTCAGGCACCCGGCATCAGGCTTGGATCGCACCGCCGGCAAAAATTGGCCGACCTGAGACCGCCTGCGCCGCCGCTATTCGACGCGAGTGTTAGCCAGCGGGGGCCCAGTTGCCGTGGAAGCCCATCGGTACCCGCTGCGGCAGGTGCACGGTAGCCATCGATTCGAGGGTCTGCGCATCCAGCAGCACCAGCTGCCCTTCGTCGCGGCCGCGGTGGTAGCCGTAGCCCATCAGGATGCCGTCGTCTTCGGCGGTGTCCTGCGGGTCGCGTGCGGGATTGGGCACAAACGACATCTCGCCGATCAAAAGGTCGGGATCGAGCGGCGCGACCTCGCGGGACCCGGTGGCAAAGTCGTGTTTGTAAAGCGCCGTGGACATTTGAGTTGCTCCGCCGGAGAGGTAGCCGCCATCCATGCCGACGGCGTAGCCGAACCGGTGCCGGCCGCCCAGCAGGGTCTCGTTGATCCGGGGAAACTCCTGTGGCCGCTCGTCGCGGCATTCGGTGGTGACGGCACCGGTCGTCAGGTTGATGGTCCAGCGGTCCAGCGTGGGCCGGCTGTCGCCGGGACCGCGGAGGTCGCGGTCGAACATCCGTGAGTAGCGCACCACGTCGAGTACCAGGACCTCTGACCCGTCACGCATCTCGGAGTAGGCGTTAAGCGGGTGGTAGACGTAGCAGGGTTCGATGTCGAACCAGCGCACTGGGGCTTTGTCGCCGTCACCGCCGGCGTCGCGGGGCATGACACCGATGCGCGCCGGGTAGTTGTCGTTCCAGGCGTAGGGCATCCGATTCATGGGCTGCCGATTGCGATTGATCGTCGTCATGATCGGACTGGGAATCCGGACGCGTCCGATCACCGACTGCAATACCAGCCGGACCGGCAGGCTCAGCCAGCGCGGCACGTTTGTGGGCACGATCTGTACCGGGTCGAACGTCACCGGTAGGTCGTAGATCACCACATATTTGTCGGTCAGGGAGAAGTCGTGCATCATCGGCGACCCGCTCACTTCGACGTCGACTGTCCGGCGTGCGCGGCCGGCGGTGTCGATCACCGAGTACTGCACGGTCCGTCCGCGCGCGAATGAATAGGACACCGCGTGCAGTTCACCGGTCCGGGGATCACGGTGCGGGTGTGCGGTGTAGCCGCCGGCGAGGGTTCCGTCGAAGTCGCAGGGCCCCACGGTGTCCAGGTCTTCGGTGAGTTGGTAATTGGCGCCGCCCCCCTCGACGAGCACTAGTGTTCGTCCGGCGTGGCTCAGCACGTTGGTGTTGGGGCCGACCGAGAGCATTCCGGCGCGCGGGTTCAGTCCCGTGGGCGCCGGCTCGCCCAGCGCGGCGCACACGGCCGCGGTGCGCACCCAGCGGTTGCGGTACCAGCAGGCCTTCCCGCCGCTCAGCGCCACCCCGTGAACCATCGCATCCCCGGTGAACCAGTGATACGTGGCCGGGTCGACCTCTTCGGCCGGGTTGGGCCCGTTGCGCAGGTAGCGCCCGTCGAGGTGCTCCGGGATGTGCCCGGTGACCTCCAGATCGGTCGCGGTGACTTCGGCGCCCACCGGCGCCAAAAAGCCCTCGAGGTATGGATTCCTGGATTGGGTGGCTTGCACGGATGTCACTGCTAAGCTCCTATAACATTGATATTTCGGTGTTATCAGGACCGTACGCCCGCGATGAGAAGATGGCAAGGATGACTTCGGAGACCCAGCGCAGCGTTCGTGATGAGATGCTGCACGCCGCCGTCGGCCTGCTCGACGAGCAGGGGCCCGACGCGCTGCAGACCCGCAGGGTGGCCGGCGCCGCGGGAACCTCGACGATGGCGGTGTACACCCATTTCGGCGGGATGCGCGGCTTGATCGCCGAGGTCGCCGAGGAGGGCCTGCGGCAGTTCGACGCCGCGCTCACGGTGCCCGGGACCGACGACCCGGTCGCCGACCTGTTCGCCATCGGTGCGGCTTACCGGCGCTACGCCATCGAGCGTCCGCACATGTACCGGCTGATGTTCGGCAGCACCAGCGCGCACGGCATCAACGCGCCCGCGGGCAACATCTTGACCCTGACGGTCGCCGAGATCGAACAGCACAATCCCAGCTTTGCGCACGTGGTGCGCGCGGTGCAGCGGTCGGTGCGGGCGGGGCGAATCACCGTCGGCTCCGCAGCCGACGATGCGACCGTCATCGCCACAGCCGCCCAGTTCTGGGCGTTGGTACACGGTTTCGTCATGCTCGAATTGGCCGGCTTCTACGGCGACGACGGCGCGGCCGTCGCACCGGTGCTCGGATCGATGACATCGAAACTTCTTGTGGCTCTGGGAGATTCACCCGAGCGGGTGGCTCAGTCGCAGCGATCGGCGATGTTGCGCTGAACAGACGCAAAAGCCCCCGACACGCCGGGCGTGTGGGAGCTTTTGCGTCTGCTGGGCAGACTTACTTGACGGTGACGGTGGCGCCGGCGGCCTCGAGCTTGGCCTTGGCCTCGCCGGCGGCCTCCTTGGCCACCTTCTCCAACAGCGGCTTGGGCGCGCCGTCGACCAGGTCCTTGGCCTCCTTGAGGCCCAGGC
>NZ_JAOPWB010000189.1 GCF_025965855.1 Mycobacterium sp.
GCCTGGAATTTGCACGAGCTGACCGCGTGTCTGGATTTGTCGGCTTTCGTGCTGTTTTCGTCGATGGCGGGAATCGTCGGCACCCCCGGTCAGGGTAATTACGCCGCGGCCAACAGCTTCCTGGACGCGCTGGCCGCCCATCGCCGTGCCCACGGGCTGCCCGGGTTGTCGGTGGCGTGGGGGCTATGGGAACAGGCCTCGGCGATGACGGCACACCTGACCGACACGGACAAAGCCCGCATGAGCCGCCTGGGCCTTCCCCAGTTATCCACGGCGCAGGCCCTGCGACGTCTCGACGCCGCCATGGTGGGGGAGCGGCCCGTCGTGGTGGCCACCCACGTGGATCCAAACACGCTGTCGGACAACACCGCTGCGTTGCCCCCTCTGTTGCACGGGTTGGCCGCCCGTCCCGCGCGGCGCGTTATCCACGACACCGCCGCCGTCCCGACCGCCGGGCTGACCGCACGCCTGAAGGAACTGACCGCCGAGCAGCGACACCGCGAGCTCGTCGAACTGGTATGCAGCAACGCCGCCACCGTCCTGGGACGCACCAATGCCGCAGACATCAACGCCGAACGGGCGTTCCAGGACCTCGGCTTCGATTCGTTGACCGCCGTCGAACTACGCAACCGGCTCAAAGCCGCCACCGGGCTCACTCTGACGCCCACTCTCATCTTCGACCACCCCACACCCACCGCCCTCGGCGACTACCTGAACACCCTCCTTGCGGCGCCCGCTGATCAACCCAACCTGCTGGCCCGCGCCAACGACATCACCGGAGAACTGCAAACACTGCTGAACCAACACGACTGGAACCCGGAAGACAAAACGCGCCTGGCCATCCGTCTCCAAAACCTCCTGGCCAAGTTCACCAGCGCACACCTCGACGAGACCGACGACCAAGACATCCACGCAGCGACCGAAAGCCAACTCTTCGCCATCCTCGACGAAGAGCTCGGCTCCTGACTTAAGGAACACCGGCGACAGTGCCCGACACCGACAAGCATCTTGACTACATGAAGCGGCTCACCGCCGATCTCAGGCGGACCCGACGACGCCTGTTGGAGCTGGAAGCCAAGCAGTCCGAGCCGGTGGCGGTGGTGGGAATGGCCTGCCGCTACGCGGGTGGGGTGGATTCCCCGGAAGCGTTGTGGGAGATGGTGGTTGAAGGTCGCGACGCGGTGTCGGATTTTCCAGCCGACCGGGGCTGGGACGTAGACGGGTTATTCGATCCGGATCCCGACGCCAAAGGAAAGATGTATACCCGCCGGGGCAACTTCCTGCGCAATGCGGCCGACTTTGACGCCGGATTCTTCGGCATTGGACCCAACGAGGCGCTGGCGATGGATCCGCAGCAGCGGTTGCTGCTGGAGACCTCCTGGGAGGCGTTGGAGCGAGCGGGAATTGACCCGCAAGGCCTGCGTGGTTCTGCGACCGGAGTGTTCGCCGGCGTCATCCACGCCAGCTACGGAGGCGAAGTAAAGGGCGAGCTGGAGGGCTACGGGTTCACGGGCTCCACGTTAAGCGTGGCGTCGGGTCGGGTGGCCTACGTGCTGGGGCTGGAGGGGCCGGCGGTGTCGGTGGACACGGCGTGCTCATCGTCGTTGGTGGCGATGCACCTGGCGGCGGGGTCCTTGCGGTCGGGGGAGTGTGATTTGGCGCTGGCCGGCGGGCTCACGGTGATGGCCACGCCGGCTGGATTTGTGGAGTTCAGTCGGCAACGAGCCCTGGCCCCGGACGGCCGGTGCAAAGTGTATGCCGGTGCCGCCGACGGGACCGCATGGTCGGAAGGCGGCGGGATGCTCGTCCTGGAGCGGTTGGCCGATGCGCGGCGCCAAGGGCATCCGGTGTTGGCGATCCTGCGGGGTTCGGCCGTGAATCAGGATGGCGCGTCGAACGGATTGACGGCGCCCAACGGGCCGGCGCAGCAGCGGGTCATCAGGGCGGCGCTGGCCAACGCGGGGCTGGCCGCGGCCGACGTGGATGTGGTCGAGGGGCATGGCACCGGGACGGTGTTAGGGGATCCCATTGAGGCGCAGGCGCTTTTGGCGACCTACGGAAAGGATCGCCCGGCTGATCGGCCGCTGTGGCTGGGGTCGATTAAATCGAATATCGGTCATACGTCGGCGGGGGCCGGTGTTGCCGGCGTGATCAAGATGGTCCAAGCGATGCGCCAGGGGGTGATGCCGAAGACGCTGCACGTGGACGTGCCCTCGCCGCATGTGGATTGGGCGTCGGGCGCGGTGTCGTTGTTGACCGACCCGCGGCCATGGCCCGGGTTGGGTGCACCGCGGCGTGCCGGCGTGTCGTCGTTCGGGATCAGCGGGACGAACGCGCATGTGATCGTCGAGGAGGCTCCGCCCGTTCGGGAAAGCGCTGTCGTGGAGCCCGGCGAGCCCGCAGTGGTGCCCTGGGTGCTGACCGCTCGCTCAGCGGAAGCGCTTGGCGCACAGGCCAGGCGGCTATTGGCGCGTGTGAGCGCCAACGCGGATCTGAGCGTGGTGGACGTGGGCTGGTCCCTGGCGACGACGCGGTCGGTGTTCGAGCACCGCGCCGTGCTGGTGGGTCGCGATCGCGAGGCAATGCAGCTGAGCTTAGTTCAGCTGGCGGCCGGGGAGCAGGGTCCCGATGCGGTGATCGGGCGGGCGCTCTCGGCCGGCAAGACCGTGTGGCTGTTTCCCGGTCAGGGGTCGCAGTGGCTGGGCATGGGCGCGGCGTTGTATCGGCGCTTTCCGGTGTACGCCCGCGCCTTCGACGAGGCCGCCGAGGCGTTGGATGAGCACCTGCGGTTGCCGCTGACCCAGGTGGTGTGGGGTGACGACGCAAACGTGTTGGAAAGCACGGAGTTTGCTCAACCGGCGTTGTTTGCCCTCGAGGTTGCGCTGACCGCGCTGTGGCGGTCGTGGGGTGTGGTGCCCGATGTGGTGATGGGCCATTCCGTCGGCGAGATCGCCGCGGCGTTCGTCGCCGGGGTGTTGTCTTTGGCCGACGCGGCGAAAGTGGTGGCCGCGCGGGGCCGGTTGATGGCGGCGCTGCCCGCCGGCGGGGCGATGGTGGCCGTGGCGGCCAGTGAGGCCGAGGTGGCGCCGTTGTTGACTGGGGCCGTCAGTGTGGCCGCGGTCAATGGCCCGAACGCCGTGGTGATTTCGGGCGAGCGCGCCGCGGTGGAGGCCGTGGCGGATCGGTTGGCTCAGCAGGGTCGGCGGACACATCGGTTGGCGGTGTCGCACGCGTTTCATTCCGCGCTGATGGAACCCATGATCGAACGGTTCGCGGAGGTGGTCCGCGGGGTGTCCGCGGCCGAGCCGCGGATTGCGTTGGTGTCAAACGTGACCGGGCAGTTGGCCGGAGCGGGGTACGGCTCGCCGGACTATTGGGTGCGACATGTTCGCGCGCCGGTGCGCTTTGTCGACGGCGTGCAGCTGGCCGAGTCGCTCGGCGCGGGAGTGTTTGTGGAAGTGGGCCCCGGTAGCGCGCTGACGGCCGCGGCGGCGGCGTCGTTGACTTCCGAGCAGGCGCTTGCTGTGGCGGGCATGGCCAAAGACCGGCCCGAAGTCCAGTCGCTGCTGGGCGCGGCCGGACGGCTTTTCGCTGCCGGGCTGGCGGTGGATTGGGCGGCGACGTTCTCCGGCCTCGACGCTCAACGCGTCGAACTCCCTACGTACCCCTTCCAGCACCGGAGGTTTTGGCTGTCGCCCGAGATGGTGGGGTCGGCTGATGTAGGCGGGCTGGGTCTGGTCGGGGCTGACCATGCCTTGTTGGGTGCCGTGCTGGAGCGACCCGATTCGGGTGAGGTGGTGTTGACGGGCCGACTGTCGGTTGCGGCACAACCGTGGCTGGCCGATCACGCGGTGAGCGGAGTGGTGCTCTTTCCCGGGGCGGGCTTCGTGGAGCTGGTGCTGCGCGCCGGCGACGAGGCCGGCTGTTCGGCGATCGAAGAGTTGACGTTGTCGGCGCCGCTGGTATTGCCGGCGGCGGGCGGGGTTCAGGTGCAGGTGTTGGTCGGTGCCGCCGACGAGTCGGGCCGTCGAACCGCGTCGGTGTATTCGTCTGGCGGGCAGCCGGATTCGGGCTGGGCGCTGCACGCCGAGGGCGTGCTGAGCGCGAGGCCGGTGGAGCCGTGTGGGGATTTGTCGGCGTGGCCGCCGGTGGGTGCGGTCGCGGTCGACGTCGCCGGCGCCTACGAGGGGCTGACCGGGCGTGGTTACGGCTACGGCCCGGCCTTTCGGGGACTGCGGAGCGTATGGCGCCGGGGGAGTGAGGTTTTCGCCGATGTCGCCGTCCCGCAGGACGCTGGACTGACCGTGGGCGGATTCGGCATTCACCCCGTGTTGCTCGATGCGAGCCTGCACGCGTTAGGGGTGGGCGGCGACCGAGGTCAGGCCGTCCTGCCCTTTTCCTGGCAGGGTGTGACGCTGCACGCGGCGGGCGCGACGCGCGTGCGAGTCCGGATAGCGCCGGCGGGTGTCGGGGCGATGTCGGTTGAGATAGCTGATGCGGCCGGGCTACCGGTGTTGTCGGTGCGCGAGTTGGCGCTTCGCCCGGTGTCGCCTGAGCAGTTGTCGGCGGCCGCCCGTCCCGCTGGGGGAGGACTGTTTGGTGTCACTTGGTCCCCGGTTTCGTTGAGCGGCGAGGGTATCGACGGCGCCGTGGTGTGGGAATTGGCGGCTGGGCCCACCGGTGTGGTGGATTCGGTGCACGCGGCCACCGCGGAGGCGTTGCGGGTTGTGCAGTCGTCGCTGGCCGGTGCCGGGACTGGCGTATTGGTGGTGCTGACTGGCGGGGCGGTCGGCTTGGCCGGCGAGGACGTCAGGGATTTGGCCGGCGCGGCGGTGTGGGGGTTGGTGCGGTCGGCGCAGGCCGAGCACCCGGGCCGGGTGATTTTGGTCGACTCCGACGGCTCACTTGCCGTTGAATCGGTAATCGGCTGTGGTGAGCCGCAATTGGTGGTGCGTACGGGCACCGCGTACAAGGCTCGATTGGCGCCGGTGGGATCCGGCTCGTTGTTGGAGTTGCCGGCGGGGGAGTGGCGATTGGCCGCCGGTAGCGGGGGGACGCTCGAGGATCTGGTGGTCCAGCCGTGCCCGCGGGTGGAATTGGCTGCCGGTGAGGTGCGGGTGGCGGTGGCCGCCGTCGGGGTGAACTTCCGCGATGTGTTGGTGGCACTGGGAATGTATCCGGGCGCGGCGCAATTGGGCGCCGAGGGCGCCGGCGTGGTCACCGCGGTCGGCCCAGGTGTGACCGGTTTGGCCGTCGGTGATGCGGTGATGGGCATCCTGGGCCTCGCGGGTTCCGAGGCGACCATCGATCAGCGATTGGTGGTGCGGGTGCCGCGGGGTTGGTCGTTGACCGAGGCTGCTGCTGTGCCGGTGGTGTTTTTGACGGCGCTGTACGCGTTGTCGGTGCTGGCCGGCGTCCGGGCCGGGCAGCGGGTGTTGGTGCATGCCGCGACGGGCGGGGTCGGTACGGCGGCGGTACAGTTGGCCCGCCACTGGGGTGCGGAGGTTTTCGTCACGGCCAGTCGCGGTAAGTGGGATGCCTTGCGGGCCATCGGTTTTGATGAGGCACATATCGCAGACTCGCGGTCGCTGGAATTTGAGCAGAAGTTCTTGGCGGTCACGGGCGGCGCCGGGATAGATGTGGTGCTCAATTCGTTGGCCGGTGAGTTCACGGATGCGTCGTTGCGATTGTTGGTGTCCGGTGGGCACTTCATCGAGATGGGTAAGACCGATCTTCGCGATCCGCAACTGATCGCCGCACATTACCCCGGTGTGGCATATCGGGCGTTCGACCTGATGGAGGCCGGCCCGCAACACATTCAGGAGATGTTGGGTGAGGTAGTCGGGCTTTTCGAGGCTGGTTCGTTGCGTCGATTGCCTTTGACCACATGGGATGTGCGTCGTGCCGCCGAGGCGTACCGGTTCGTCAGCCAGGCCCGCCACATCGGCAAGGTGGTTTTGACTCTGCCCGATAGGCCAGGCGTCGGGCTCGCCGGCGGCACGGTGTTGATCACCGGCGGTACCGGGATGGCGGGTGGGTTGCTGGCTCGTCATGTGGTCAGCCGGTACGGGGCGCGCCATGTCGTGCTGGCCAGCCGTCGGGGCCAAACCGCCGAAGGCGCCGACGAATTGGTGGCTGAGTTGACCCAGGCGGGCGCCCAAGTGCAAGTCGTGGCCTGTGATGTCAGCGATCGAGCTTCGGTGGCGGAATTGCTGGCTGGGCTGCCCGAGCAGCAACCGCTGACCGCGGTGATTCACGCCGCAGGCGTGCTCGATGACGCGGTGATCGCATCGTTGACCGCTGAGCGCATGAGTGCGGTCTTGCGGGCCAAGGTGGATGCGGCCTGGAACTTGCACGAGCTGACCCGCGGCCTGAATCTGTCTGCGTTCGTGATGTTTTCGTCGATGGCCGGGACCGTCGGCTCTCCCGGTCAAGGCAATTATGCGGCGGCCAACAGCTTCCTCGACGGGCTGGCCGCGCATCGGCATGCGCGTGGGCTGCCCGGCTTGTCGGTGGCCTGGGGGCTCTGGGAACAGGACTCGGGGATGACACAGCACCTCGCCGACCGCGACAAGGCGCGGATAAGCCGTGTCGGATTGGCCCCGTTGTCCAGCGAGCAAGCGCTCGAACTGTTCGATACCGCGCTGCTGGGCGAGCAGGCCGTCGTGGTGGCCACCCGGCTGGACCGGGACGCACTCGCCCGCAACAGTGCGGCGCTGCCTCCGATGTTGAGCCAGTTGGCCAATCGTCCCGCCCGACGGGTCGTAGACCACGTCGAGATCACGATGGCGTCGACGGACTTGCGGGGGCGGCTCGCGGGCTTGACCCCCGCGCAGCGACACCGCGAACTGGCGGATCTGGTGTGCAGTAACGCCGCCACCGTTCTTGGGCACAGCAGCGCAGAGGTCGACGCCGAGCGCGCCTTCCAGGATCTCGGGTTCGATTCACTGACGGCCGTCGAACTGCGCAACCGGCTCAAAACCGCGACGGGGCTCACCCTTTCGCCGACGCTGATCTTTGATTACCCCACCCCCGGTGCACTCGCCGAGCATCTCGATGGCCAGCTGGCCGCCGGACCTGGGAATGATGCGGTCGACCGCATGGCCCGCTTCAACGACGTCGTCCGTGAACTTCAAACGCTCATCGACCAACCCGACTGGGACCCCGACGATAAAAAGCGCCTGACCGCGCGCATTGAGAACCTGCTGCGGGTGAGTACCCTTCCGGCGGACCCCACAACCGACGATGACCTCTACGACGACGACATCAACACCGCCACCGAAGGTCAACTGTTCGCCATTCTCGACGAAAAAGCCGGGCCCTGACGCCAGAACGGCGCGCGAACATTCGGGATGGAACCGCGCAAGCGCGTCGGATGAGGCGATTTCTTTTGAGACCCTGAGCCTTTCGCAACCGAGCGGGTCACCCCGGCGAGCCGCTGCCGCCAGGGCTACCGTCAGAACCCTTGTTGCGGCCGGTGCCGCCGGTGCCGGCGGTGCCGCCAGCGCCGCCGACCCCGACGGGCGTTCCCACACCACCGTTGCCGCCGGTGCCGCCGTTGCCGCCGTTGCCACCGTTGCCCTGGTTCCCTCCGACACCACCGTTGCCGCCGGTGCCGCCGTTGGCGGCCGCGCCACCGGTGCCGCCGTTGCCGCCGGTGCCGCCGCCGGTTGCCGAGCCGCCCACACCGCCGGTGCC
>NZ_JAOPWB010000273.1 GCF_025965855.1 Mycobacterium sp.
GCGCACGCGGTGGCGGCCGGGCGTCCCCGCGCGATCGCGCCTGACCCGATCGCCCACACCGCGCCGGAGCGCGGCCGGCTGCAGCGCGCGATGAGCCGCGACGCCTCGGTGGTGCGCGACGCCGCAGGCCTAAACCGGTTGTCCGACAAGCTGTCCGGGGCGCCGATCCGCAACGTGGCCGGCCGTCGCGATTTCGAGGACGTCGCGTTGACGCTGACCGCGCGCGCCGTGACCGCGGCGGCCTTGGCGCGCAACGAAAGCCGCGGTTGCCACCACCGCGCGGAGTACCCGGATGCCGCGCCCCAGCAAGCCCGCAGCAGCGTGCTCCGGCTCGCCGACGACCAAAACTCGGTGGCGGTGGCGGTGGAGGCGCTGGCGGCGGTGGGGTGACGATGCTGTCGGACTGCGAACTCGACGCCGCTCGAGACACCATCCGGCGCGCCCTGCAAGAGGATCTGCGCTACGGGCCCGACATCACCACACAGGCCACGGTGGCCGCCGGCGCCGTGGCCACCGCGTCGATGGTGCCCCGCGAGCCCGGCGTGATCGCCGGGGTGGACGTCGCGCTGCTGGTCCTCGACGAGGTGCTCGGCGCCGGCGGCTATCACGTGCTCGATCGCGTCGAGGACGGCGCCCGGCTGCGGCCGGGCGAGCCGCTGCTGACGGTCCAGGCCGAGACCCGCGGCCTGCTGACCGCGGAGCGGACCGCGCTGAACCTGATCTGCCACCTCTCGGGGATCGCCACCGCGACCGCGGCCTGGGTCGACGCGGTGCACGGCACCAAGGCCAAGGTCCGCGACACCCGTAAAACCCTGCCGGGCCTGCGGGTGCTACAGAAGTATGCGGTGCGAATCGGCGGGGGCGTCAACCACCGCCTGGGGCTGGGCGACGCGGCGCTGATCAAGGACAACCACGTCGCGGCCGCGGGATCGGTCGTCGAAGCGCTGCGGGCGGTGCGCGAAGCGGCCCCCGGCCTGCCGTGCGAGGTGGAGGTGGACTCGCTCGAGCAGCTGGATGAGGTGCTGACCGAAAAGCCCGAGCTGATCCTGCTGGACAACTTCCCGGTGTGGCAGACGCAGACCGCCGTCCAGCGCCGCGACGCCCGGGCGCCCGCCGTCCTGCTCGAGTCGTCCGGCGGGCTCAGCCTGGAGAACGCGGCGACCTACGCCGCCACCGGCGTGGACTACCTGGCCGTCGGCGCGCTGACGCACTCGGTGCGCGCGCTCGATATCGGCCTCGACATGTAGGGCCTTCCGGCTGAGCGTGTTTCCTGGGCCTTGCGTGTGCGTCCTCGGCGGAAAAATCGCCGAAATCCCGCCCTCACTTCACACCGAAAGCCGTGAGCGCACACTCGACGCGTCCGTGGACTTCGGCCCTCCGGTCGAAGCCCGCCGCAGCTCGCAGCGGAGCGCCGCCGGCGTTTGGCCCAACTGCTGGCGCACAACCCGGGTGAAGTGTGCCTGGTCGGCGAACCCGAGTTCCGCGGCGACGGTCGCCAGCCTCGACTCGTCGCGCTCGAGCCGGTCGAGCGCTCGGCTCACCCGGACGCGGTTGCGGTACCGGGTGAGCGACACACCCAACTCCCGCGGGAACGCCCTACTCAACCGGTATGGCGACGTGCCCAGCAGCTCCGCCAACGGAAACAGCCCGCGCGCCGCGGGGTCGTCGTCGTGGATCGCCGACCGGGCCCGACCCACGAGTCGACGCTCGGCCGGCGCCGGTCGGTCCGTCACCGGCGTTCGGTGCTCGGCCGCACCCCGCACCGCCCGCGCGAACAGTTGCACCAGTTCTTCGGCGAGCAGGTAATCGACATCGGTTCCTCCCGCCGCCAGCAGACGCCGGTGTGCCAGCTCCACTCGGGCGTCGACGTACACCGTCGCGCGGCGCATTCGACGCGGGTTGCCCACCAGTTGCGACCAGGCCGCGGCGCTGAGCCACACCGACGTACAAACGTCCCCGCCGTGCGGATGCGCGAAGTGCTCCTCCTCGCCCGGCACACCGAGATATCCGAGCGTCGCATCAAAATCCGCCGAGCCGCCCGTGGAACGCCGCCGAAACCGACCGGCCCGGACCAGCACAAGCCGCGCGTTCGCCGGGCACTCGACCGGTGACCAGCCAGGACCGTCCGGTTCACACGTCCAGGCGTGCACGCGGAAATGCGGCCGGACGACGAGCGGTGTCGTTTTCAGCACGGGCGCGAGATTAGCCCGTCGGTCCGACAAAAACTGGCAAGAATCGTCAAGCCTGACCGGGTCCCGCCCGGCGAGGCTATCGGTATGGCATCTATTCACACCGAGTTTGAGATCGCCGTCGACGCCGACCAGGTATGGCGAGTGATCGGCGATTGGGCGGGCGGCCCCGTCGGGATGGCCCATGGTCACGTGGTGTCGTCGCGGGCGGAAGGGAATGTTCGCGTGGTCGTGTTCACCAACGGCAACATCGCCTGCGAACGCCTCGTCGCCCGAGATGAATCCGCGCGCCGGATCGTCTACTCCCTGATCGGCGACACCGTACGACCCGAGCACGACAACGCGGTGATGCAGATCGTCCCCAACGGCCCGGGGCGCTGCCGCTTCATCTGGTCCCGCGACGTGCTGCCCGACGAATTGGCGCAACCGCTGCACACCGCCATGCAGGAGGCCGCCCCGATCATCAAGCGCACGCTCGAAGACGGCCGACTACCGGGCAAGGAGTGACCGCGCCGCGGGCTTGGCCGCCTCGAGCGCGCCGGCATCACCGGAGATCCGGGACAGGATCAGCGCCCCCTCGATCAGTGCGATCACCGCGAGCGCAACCCGTTCCGCCTCCGCAGCGGCCCAGCCGTCGGAGTGCAGCCGCTCCTCGACCGCCGCGCACCAGCCCCTGAAGGCGCGCGCCGACGCCTCGCGCACCAGCGTGCTCCCGTTTACCGATTCGGTGGCGATCGGCTCGATGGGGCAACCGTCGCGCCGGTCGCCTGCCAAACCCGCCACCAGCAGGTCCACCCACCGGTCGACGACGTCGGCCACCGGCCGGCCCGTCGCCAGGAACCGGCGCAGCAACTGCTCGATGCCCGTCCCCTCGGTCTCGACGACCGCCGCCGCCAACTGTTGCTTGCCCTGCGGGAAGTGGTGATACAGCGAACCGGGCTTGACGCCGGCCTCCTCGAGGATCTGGTTGAGACCGGTAGCCGCGTAGCCCTGGCGGCGAAACAGGGTGGCGGCTTTGTCGATCAGCGCGGCGCGGCTGCGATCTGGTCTGGGCACGGTCTTGACTTTACTTGAGTGATCACTCAAGAATGCTGAGATGAGGCAGCTGACGTACGAGGAGAGCGGGCGATACGCATGGCGCGAGGTGCCCGAACCGCGGATCACTGCGCCCCAACAGGCGCTGGTCCGGCCGCTGATGGTGGCGTGTTGCGACCTCGACGTCGCGGTATGTAACGGGCGGCTGCCGTTGCCGCCGGGGTACGCGGTGGGCCATGAAGGATTGGCCGAGGTCATCGCGGTCGGCGATGACGTCAGGGGTGTTCGGGTCGGCGACCGGGTCGTCGTGCCATTCCAGATCAGCTGCGGGGCCTGCCGCGAATGCGGACGCGGCGTGACCGGTTCATGCAGCTCGGTGCCGTGGATGGCGGCCTACGGGATGGCACCGATCAGCGGATTGGACGGCGGCGGCTTCATGTCGGATCTGGTGCTGGTGCCGTACGCAGACGCGATGCTCATCGCGTTTCCCGACGGCGTCGAACCCATATCGATCGCATCTCTGTCGGACAACATCCCCGACGGCTGGCGGACCGTCGGGCCATTCGGTGAGGAGCTGGCCAAGCTCGATCCGGCCGATCGCCGCGTCCTCGTGCTCGGGCGACTGTCGATCGGGTTGTATTCGGCCGCCTTCGGCGTGGCGCTGGGAGCCCACGTCGACTACGTCGACACCGACCCGCAGCGGCTGGCCGCCGCCGAGAAGCTCGGGGCGGCGGTCCACGACGTCGCCAAGCCCGACAAGTCTTGGGACCCGTATCCGGTCACGGTGCACACGACGAGCGATCCGGCGCTGCTTTCGGCGACATTGCGCGCGACCTGGCCCGACGGCGTGTGCACCGACACGGGGATTTATCCCGAATACAAGGTTGAGATGCCGTTGCTGCCGATGTACTCGCGCGGTGTGCGGTTCGTCACAGGGCGCGTCAGCGCGCGCACGGTCATCCCGCGGGTGCTCGAGTTGCTCGCCGCCGGCTTGGACCTGTCGCCGGCCGTCGACCGCGTCGTCGCATGGGACGAAGCTCCTTCGGCCTGGCCGACGATGACCGGCAAGACTGTCTTCACCAGGGCATAGACCGCTTGAGTGTGCGCCGAGGGCGGCGAAATCGTGGCCTCAGCGCACACTGGACGGCTGCGGGCGGGCGTTTGGGGTTGAGTGTGCGTCTGGGGCTTTGGGTGTGTGTGCTGGGCGGGGAAATCGCCGAAATCCCGCCGTCAGTGCACACGCAAAGCCGTCAGCGCACACGCACCGCCGTCAGTGCACGCGCAAAGCCGTCAGCGCACACGCAACCGCTGCGGGCGGGCGTTTGGGGGTGTGTGTGCTGGGCGGGGAAATCGCCGAAATCCCGCCCTCAGTGCACACGCAAAGCCCTCAGCGCACACGCACAGCCCCGAAAGCGAAAGTCAGGCGATGTCGCCGACGAACACCCCGATGCGGCGCAGCTGCGCCCGAGCCAGCCGCGGCAGGTCTTGGACGTCGGGGCCGTCGGAACCAGCGGGCAGGATGCGCGGGTTGGTGATGTGCACCACGCGATTACGGCTGAACTGCACGTCGGCTTCGCCGGCGGCCAGCACGTTCTTGACCCAGTTCGTCTTGCCGTGGCCCAGCGCGATCGCCAGCACGTTTCCCTTGCGGTAGGGGGTGATGATGGTCTCGTACGGCTTGCCGGACGTGCGGCCGCGGTGCTTGATGGTCGCGGTCCCGGGCAGAAAGCGCGCGATTGGCTTGACTGCCGGGTTGAAGTACTTGATCTGGAAGCGCTCGAACCAGGGCGGGAATACCATCGGGACGCCCGGGGCGTTGTTCGGGTGATCCTTTGCGGACATAACGGCTCCTTGCGGAAACTCTGCGGGCCTTGCATCGCCTTTCATCGGCACTGTACCGGTCGGATAACGACTTGAGTTGCTCTGGGAGAATGGAGAACGTGAACCCCACCCAACCGTCGCCGATCGCCCGCATCGACCTGCGCGGCGCGGAGCTGACGGCCGCCCGGCTGCGGGCCGCGCTGCCGCGCGGCGGCGCCGACGTGGACAGCGTGCTGCCCCAGGTGCGCCCGATCGTGGAGGCCGTCGCCGAGCGCGGGGCCGAGGCGGCGTTGGAGTACGGCGCGTCCTTCGACCGGGTGCGGCCCCCGGCCGTCCGGGTGCCCGTGGCGGCGCTCGACAAGGCGCTGGCTGATCTGGCCCCGGACGTGTCCGAGGCGCTGCGGGTGATGATCGAACGCACCCGCGCCGTGCACGCCGACCAGCGCCGCAGCGACGTCACCACCACGCTCGGCCCCGGCGCGACGGTCACCGAGCGGTGGGTCCCCGTCGAGCGGGTCGGCCTGTACGTGCCGGGCGGCAATGCGGTGTACCCGTCCAGTGTGGTGATGAACGTGGTGCCGGCGCAGGCCGCCGGTGTCGACTCGCTGGTGGTGGCCAGCCCACCGCAGGCGACGCTGCAGGGCCAGTCCAAAGGCCTGCCGCATCCGACGATCCTGGCCGCGGCGCGGCTGCTGGGGGTCGACGAGGTTTGGGCCGTGGGCGGCGCGCAGGCGGTGGCGCTGCTGGCCTACGGCGGCACCGACACCGACGGCTCGGAACTTGCGCCGGTCGACATGATCACCGGCCCCGGCAACATCTACGTCACCGCCGCCAAGCGGCTGTGCCGCTCCCGGGTCGGCATCGACGCCGAAGCGGGGCCGACGGAGATCGCCATCCTCGCCGACCACACCGCCGATCCCGCGCACCTGGCCGCCGACCTGATCAGCCAGGCCGAACATGACGAGATGGCGGCCAGCGTGCTGGTCACCCCGAGCGAGGCGCTGGCCGCCGCCACCGACACCGAATTGGCCGCCCAGCTGCAAACGACGATGCACCGCGAACGGGTGACCGCCGCGCTGGGCGGGCGCCAATCGGCCATCATCCTGGTCGACGACCTGGACGCCGGCGTCAAGGTCGTCAACGCCTACGCCGCCGAACACCTGGAGATCCAGACCATCGACGCTCCGCGGGTTGCCGGCCGAATACGTTCGGCCGGAGCCATTTTCGTCGGTCCGTACTCGCCGGTGAGCCTCGGCGACTACTGCGCCGGTTCCAACCACGTGTTGCCGACCGCGGGCTGCGCCCGGCATTCCAGCGGCCTGTCGGTGCAGACGTTCCTGCGCGGCATCCATGTCGTGGACTACACCGAGTCGGCCCTCAAAGACGTTTCCGGGCACGTGATCACGCTGGCCAAGGCCGAAGACCTGCCGGCGCACGGCGAGGCGGTACGGCGGAGGTTCGAGCGATGACCGAACTCAAAAAACCCACGCTGGACGACCTGCCGCTGCGCGACGATCTGCGCGGCAAATCGCCCTACGGGGCGCCGCAATTGGCGGTTCCGGTGCGGCTGAACACCAACGAGAACCCGCACCCGCCCACCAAAGCGCTGGTCGACGACGTGGTGCGGTCGGTGGGCCAGGCCGCGGTGGACCTGCACCGCTACCCCGACCGCGACGCGGTGACCCTGCGCCGCGACCTGGCCGCCTACCTCACCGCGCAAACCGGGACCCAGCTCGATGCCGAAAACCTCTGGGCCGCCAATGGTTCCAACGAGATCCTGCAGCAGCTGCTGCAGGCGTTCGGCGGGCCGGGCCGCAGGGCGATCGGGTTCGTCCCGTCCTACTCGATGCACCCGATCATCGCCGAGGGCACCCGCACCGAGTGGCTCGAGGCCGCGCGCGCCGACGATTTCAGCCTCGACCTCGATGCCGCCGTAGCGGTCATCGGCGATCGCGAGCCCGACGTCATCTTCATCGCCAGCCCGAACAACCCGTCCGGGCAAAGCGTTTCGCTGCCGGACCTGCGGCGGCTGCTCGACGTGGTGCCGGGAATCCTCATCGTCGACGAGGCCTACGGCGAGTTCTCCTCGCAGCCCAGCGCGGTGGCGTTGGTGCAGGAGTATCCGACCAAGCTCGTCGTCACCCGCACCATGAGCAAGGCGTTCGCGTTCGCCGGCGGGCGGCTCGGGTACCTGGTCGCCACACCGGCGATGATCGACGCGATGCTCCTGGTGCGGCTGCCGTATCACCTGTCGTCGGTCACCCAGGCCGCGGCCCGGGCCGCGCTGCGGCACGCCGACGACACCCTGGGCAGCGTCGCCACTCTGATCGCCGAACGCGAACGCGTCACAACGGCCCTGAGCGGCATGGGTTTTCGGGTGATCCCGAGCGACGCTAACTTCGTGCTGTTCGGCGAATTCGCCGATGCCCCGGCCACCTGGCAGCGCTACCTGGACGCCGGCATCCTGATCCGCGACGTCGGGGTCCCCGGCTACCTGCGCGCGACGACGGGGCTGGCCGAGGAGAACGACGCGTTCCTGCGGGCCAGCGCCCGGATCGCGGCCACCGAACTGGCCCCAGCCACCTCAGTAGGAGCCCCGTGACCATCGAAACAGGGAAAGCAACCCGCCGCGCGCGTATTGAGCGGCGCACCAAGGAATCCGACATCGTCGTCGAGATCGATCTCGACGGCACGGGACAGGTGCACGTCGACACCGGTGTGCCGTTCTACGATCACATGCTGACGGCGCTGGGCAGTCACGCCAGCTTCGACCTGACCGTGCGCACCAAGGGCGATGTCGAGATCGAGGGGCATCACACCATCGAGGACACCGCCATCGCGCTGGGCCAGGCACTCGGGCAGGCGCTGGGCGACAAGAAGGGCATCCGCCGCTTCGGGGACGCGTTCATCCCGATGGACGAGACGCTGGCCCACGCCGCGGTCGACGTGTCCGGCCGGCCCTACTGCGTGCACACCGGCGAGCCGGATCACCTGCAGCACACCACGATTACCGGCAGCTCGGTGCCCTATCACACCGTCGTCAACCGGCACGTGTTCGAAACACTGGCCTCCAACGCCCGCATCGCGCTGCACGTGCGCGTCCTGTACGGGCGCGACCCGCACCACATCACCGAGGCCCAATACAAGGCGGTGGCCCGCGCGCTGCGCCAGGCGGTCGAGCCCGATCCCCGGGTGTCGGGCGTGCCGTCCACCAAAGGTGTTCTGTGACTAAATCGGTTGTGGTGCTCGACTACGGCTCGGGCAACCTGCGGTCGGCGCAACGCGCGCTGCAGCGGGTGGGAGCGTCGGTCGAGGTGACCGCCGACGCGGGCGCCGCTGCGGTCGCCGACGGCCTGGTGGTGCCGGGGGTCGGCGCCTTCGAGGCGTGCATGACGGGCCTGCGAAAAGTCGGGGGAGATCGCATCATCGCCGAGCGGGTCGCCACCGGACGCCCGGTGCTGGGTGTGTGTGTCGGCATGCAGATCCTGTTCGCCCGCGGGGTGGAATTCGGGGTGGAGACCAAAGGCTGCGGGCAGTGGCCGGGGGCCGTCACCCGGCTGGATGCCCCGGTGATCCCGCACATGGGCTGGAACGTCGTGTATCCGGCGCCCGGGAGCGCGCTGTTCAAGGGGCTGGACGCCGACGCCCGGTTTCACTTCGTGCACTCCTACGCCGCGCAGCGCTGGGAGGGCTCGCCGGAGGCGGCGCTGACGTGGGCGACCCACGAGGTGCCGTTCCTGGCCGCCGTAGAGGAGGGGCCTTTAGCCGCCACGCAATTCCACCCGGAAAAGAGCGGGGACGCCGGCGCGGCCGTGCTGAGCAATTGGGTTGAGGGACTGTGAACGACTTCGCGAGGGTGCGACTAGCGACGCAAATGCCGGGAAGAGGCGTCGCCAGTTGCACTTTCGGCGTGCGGGAGGAACTGTGCTGATTCTGCTACCGGCCGTCGACGTGGTCGAGGGCCGCGCCGTGCGCCTGGTGCAAGGCAAGGCCGGCAGCGAAACGGAGTACGGCTCGGCGCTCGACGCCGCGCTGGGCTGGCAGCGCGACGGGGCCGAATGGATCCATCTCGTCGACCTGGACGCCGCGTTCGGACGTGGCTCCAACCGTGAGCTGCTCGCCGAGGTGGTGGGCAAGCTCGACGTGCGGGTGGAGCTGTCCGGCGGGATCCGCGACGACGATTCCCTGGCCGCGGCGTTGGCCACCGGGTGCGCGCGTGTCAACCTCGGAACGGCGGCCCTGGAGAACCCGCAATGGTGCGCGCGGGCGATCGGCGAGAACGGCGACAAGGTCGCCGTCGGGCTCGACGTGCAGATCGACAAAAACAATCCGGACGGCGAGCACCGGCTGCGCGGACGCGGCTGGGAAACCGACGGCGGCGACCTATGGCAAGTCCTGGAACGCCTTGACGGTCAAGGGTGTTCGCGATTCGTGGTCACCGACGTCACCAAGGACGGGACCCTGGGCGGCCCCAATCTCGAACTGCTGGCCAGTGTGGCCGATCGCACCGAGGCCCCGGTGATCGCGTCGGGCGGGGTGTCGAGCCTGGACGACCTGCGCGCCATCGCCAACCTCACCGACCGCGGGGTCGAGGGCGCCATCGTCGGCAAGGCCCTCTACGCCGGGCGGTTCACCCTGCCGCAGGCCCTGGCCGCGGTGAGAGCGTAGTCGCATGGACCTGAACGCAATGGTGTCCCCCTTGGTGGACAAGGCATCCATAATCCTCGACGCCGCCGTGCCCCGGTTCGTGGAGGGCCACCGCGCCGAATCGGCGGTTCCCAAGAAGGGCAACGACTTTGCCACCGAAATCGACCTCGCGATCGAGCGACAGGTCGTCACCGCGCTGCAAGCCACCACCGGGATCGGGGTGCACGGCGAGGAATTCGGCGGCACCGACGTGGACTCGACGTGGGTGTGGGTGGTGGACCCCATCGACGGCACGTTCAACTACGCCGCCGGATCCCCGATGGCCGCGATCCTGCTGGCCCTGCTGCACGACGGCGAGCCGCTGGCGGGCCTGACCTGGTTGCCGTTCATCGGCGACCGCTACACGGCCGTCGCGGGTGGCCCGCTGATCAAAAACGGTGCGCCGCAACCGTCGTTGCAAACCACGGAGCTGGCCGACAGCCTCGTCGCGGTGGGAACGTTCAGCGCCGACTCGCGCGGCCGATTCCCGGGTCGATACCGCATCGCGCTGCTGGAGAACCTGAGCCGGGTATCGTCCCGGTTGCGCATGCACGGCTCCACCGGGATTGACCTCGTCTATGTCGCCGACGGAATCCTCGGTGCGGCAATAAGTTTCGGCGGCCACGTGTGGGACCACGCCGCCGGCGTGGCCCAGGTGAGGTCCGCGGGCGGCATCGTCACCGACCTGGCCGGCAAGCCGTGGACCCCCGCGTCGGATTCAGTGCTGGCCGCGGCGCCGGGCGCCCACGGCGAAGTCCTCGAGATCCTGCGCGCCGTAGGCGATCCGGATGACTACTGAGATGTACTCGGGCACCGGCCTTGCCGTGCGCGTGATCCCGTGCCTGGATGTGGATGGCGGGCGGGTGGTCAAGGGGGTCAATTTCGAAAACCTCCGCGACGCCGGTGATCCGGTGGAGCTGGCGGCGGCCTACGACGCCGAAGGCGCCGACGAGCTGACCTTCCTGGACGTGACGGCGTCGTCGTCGGGCAGGGCGACCATGCTGGAAGTGGTGCGCCGCACCGCCGAGCAGGTGTTCATCCCGCTCACGGTCGGTGGCGGGGTGCGCACCGTGGCCGACGTCGACACGTTGTTGCGCGCGGGGGCCGACAAGGTCTCGGTCAACACCGCGGCGATCGCCCGGCCCGACCTACTCGCGGAAATGGCAACGCACTTCGGCTCGCAGTGCATCGTGTTGTCCGTCGATGCCCGCACGGTGCCCGCCGGGTCGGCGCCGACGCCGTCGGGCTGGGAGGTCACCACCCACGGGGGGCGCCGCGGCACCGGCATCGACGCCGTCGAATGGGCGGCCCGCGGTGCCGACCTCGGGGTCGGGGAGATCCTGCTCAACTCGATGGACGCCGACGGCACCAAGGCGGGGTTCGACCTGCCGATGCTGCATGCGGTCCGCGCGGCGGTGACGGTGCCGGTGATCGCCAGCGGCGGCGCCGGGGCGGTTGGGCACTTCGCGCCGGCGGTCGCCGCCGGCGCCGATGCGGTTTTGGCGGCCAGCGTCTTTCACTTCCGAGAGCTGACCATCGGGCAGGTGAAGGCCGCCATGGCCGCGGAAGGGATCACCGTGCGATGACGCTCGACCCGAACATCGCCGCGCGCCTGAAGCGCAACGCCGAGGGACTCGTCACCGCCGTCGTGCAGGAACGCGGCAGCGGCGACGTCCTCATGGTCGCCTGGATGGACGACGAGGCACTGGCCCGCACCCTGGAAACCCATGAGGCCACGTACTATTCGCGATCCCGCGGGCAACAGTGGATCAAGGGGGCGACGTCCGGTCACACCCAGCACGTCCACTCGGTGCGCCTGGACTGCGACGGCGACACCGTGCTGCTGACCGTCGACCAGGTCGGCGGCGCGTGCCACACCGGCGACCACAGCTGCTTCGACGCCGACGTGCTGCTGGAACCCGAAAGCTAACTCGGCGCGACGTCCAACCCGTTGGCCGCGGCTACCGCCGCGCGCGCCCATTCGTGGCGGAACACGGCCGGCGAGATGCGGTCACGGCGGATGATCTCCAAATCGATGGCCTTTCCGGTGAGTATCGCGTTGGGCACCCGGAAAGAAAAAGCGGGCTCATCGGTGGCGACGGCCAGGATGGCGTCGCTGTCGGTGAAATTGTTGGCGACCATGGCGTTTTCGGCCCACTTGAACGGTTTGAGGCCGTCGAAGTTTCTGACGTACACCACCCAGAGCCGGGTGCCGCGCCCGTTGTAGAGATTGGTGAGCGCTCGGTTCACCGCGTCGTACTCGAGGGGGCCGAGCACGGCCGGCTGATCGGTGATCTGGCCGGTCAGCTTGATCGCCGCGGTCGACGGGGGCGCAGCGGCATTGCCGGGCGGCAACGGCGCCACCGACGCCGAAGGCGCGCTGGTGTGGTGCTGCTGCCTGGACCGGCCGCCGAGGGTGCGGATGCCGAAGTAGGCGCCCGCCGCGATCATGGCGATGGCGACGAGCGCCGCGATCGCGATGGCCGGTCCCCGCCCGCCGCCGCCCGCCTTGGGAGGCGCTGCGCTTTTGGGCTTCGAGATCGCGGCCGTCGGTGCCGGGATGACCTCCGTCGGGCCCGCGGTCATCTCGGGGACCTCCGACCGGGCGGTGTTGAGCCGGCTGCCGAGCGCCGCCGCGAAATCGGTGCACGTCGGGTAGCGGTCGTCGGGTTTTTTGGCCAGCGCTTTGGCAATGGGGCCGTCGAGGTCGGCCAGTTCGGGCCGGCGCTCGCTGATGTTCGGCGGCGGCGCGGACAGATGCTGCGTGATGACCACCGCCGGGTTGGAGTGGCGGAACGGGGCGGACCCGGCCAGCAGGTCGAACGCGGTGCAGCCGAGCGCGTATTGGTCGGCCCGCCCGTCCACATCGAGACCCTGCAGCTGTTCGGGTGCGCAGTACGCGGTGGTGCCCACCAGCATGTTGGTCGCGGTCAGGCCGCTGATGTCACCCAGTTCGCGGGCGATGCCGAAGTCGGCGAGCAGGATCCGTCGCCGCGGGCCGGCCTCGGTCAGCAGGATGTTGGCCGGTTTGACGTCGCGATGCAGCAGCCCGCGCGAATGGGCGTAGTCGAGCGCGTCGGCGACGGCCGAAATGATCTCGACCACATCGGCTTTCGGCATCCCGGACGGGTACCTGGTGCGCAGCAGTTTCGCGGCGTCGGTTCCCTCGACGTAGTCCATCGAGATCCACAGTTGCCCGTCGTATTCACCGCGGTCGTGGATGCCGACGATGTGTTCGTTGTACAGGCTCGCCGCCAGGTCGGCCTCTCGGTTGAAGCGTCGGCGAAATTCGTCGTTCGCGGTCAGCTCGCCGGGCAAGATCTTGAGGGCATCGCGGCGGGGCAGCCGCGGGTGCTGCGCCAGATACACCTGGCCCATGCCGCCTGTCCCCAGACGCCGAATGATCGTGTATCCAGCGAAAACCTGCCCCTCGGTCAGGTCTTCGCGACGGCCGCCGCTTTCTGGCATGTGAGCATGTTACTGAGGCCGCGGCCGCATCTTGTGGGATTAACGGGGAAGGACTTGCCCGTGGTGTTGGGTCAACCGGAATTGGCGCGCGGGGGTCACTACCGGCCCTCGCTGTATAGACCGCCGCCGCCCCTGGGCGACCACGTCGAATTCTTCGGGCATTGGCGACACAGCGGGTCCAACTATCGAAGCCGAGCGCTGCCGCGCGGCGCGGTGACCATCGTCTTCGACGTCGGGCGGCGGCAGCAACTGGACTTCTACACCGCCGACGGCCACACCCGTTTGACGGTTCCGCCCGCGGTCGTGACCGGACCGCATCGCGCGTCGTACGTCACCGACATCGCGGCCGACGAGCCCGCCATGGCGATTCACTTCCGGCCCGGGGGCGCGTTCCCGTTTCTCGGAATTCCGCTCGGCGACTTGCAAGACGTGGCCGTCGGCCTCGATGAAATCTGGGGGAGCAGCGGGCGGGAGGTGCACGAGCGCTTGATCGCGGCCCCGTCGGTGGCCGCCCGGTTCGGCATCCTCGAAGACTTTCTGCTGTCGCGGGCGCGGTTCTCCGTTGGTCGCGACCCCGACGTCGCCGCCGCGCTGGCGGCGGTCGAAGCCAACCCCTCCGTTCAAATGGCGGACGTGCGTCGCCTGACGGGATTGTCGACCAAGAGGATGATCGCGCTGTTTCGGGCCGAGGTGGGCCTGGCGCCCAAGGCGTATGCGCGGGTGCGTCGGCTGCAGGCGGCGCTGCGCCACCTCGACGCGGGCGCGGCCGGCGGTGCGCGCATCGCGGCCGACACCGGCTATTTCGATCAGGCGCACTTCGTCCGCGAGTTCCGATCGTTCACCGCGTTGACTCCGACGCAATACGGTCGGCAGCGGCTCGTGTTGCCCAGCCACGTCCCGGTCGAGCGGCACAAAAATCCAATACCGCCGGCGGCCGCGGCGTCATGATCGACGCATGGACGACAAAACCAAACAAGCGGTAGCGGCCACCGGATTGCTGGCCGCGGCGGTGCGCGCCGCGGAAGCCGACCGCGACGACCCACTTTTCGCCGACCCGTTCGCCGAACGGCTGGCCGGCGACGACGGCCGACGGTTGCTGGCCGACTCGGTCGCCGCGACCGGACAGTCACCCGCCGAGATCGCCATCCGCACGCGCTTTTTCGACGAGGCGCTCCTCGAAGCGCAGCGCGACGGCTTGTCGCAGGTGGTGATTCTGGCCGCGGGCATGGACGCGCGTGCGTATCGCCTGCCGTGGCGGCCGGCCACGACGGTCTACGAAGTGGACCAGCCGCAGGTGATCGCGGCCAAGGACGAGCGACTGGGCGATGCGCAGCCCCGCTGCCGGCGCGTCGCGGTCGGCATCGACTTGTCCGAGGACTGGCCGAAAGCGCTTCGCTCGCAAGGGTTTACCTCATCGGCGAAGACGGCGTGGTTGGTCGAGGGATTGCTGCAGTACATCGAGGCGCCGGCCGTCGACACCCTGTTTGCGCGCATCGACGCGTTGTCTGCCCCGGGGGATTTGCTGTTGTACAACGTGATCGGACGCTCGCTCCTGGAGGCACCGTTCCTGCAGTCGACGCAGCAATTCATGCGGCGGCTCGGGGCGCCGTGGACGTTCGGCACCGACACGCCCGCCGCGCTAGTCGATGGCCGCGGCTGGACCACCGTGGTCACCGATGTGGCCGAACCGGGCAGTCGGTGGCACCGGTGGGAGCACCCGGTCGTTCCGCTGGACGTGCCGGGCGTGCCGCGCGGCTACTTCGTGGCAGCGACAAAGGTCTGAATAGGGCCTGAGTCGAGGGTCGCCCGTCGGGCGCCGGCGCACGTCTTCGGTGAGAATGGCGGGCGATGCTAAAACGGCAACGGCTGTCGCGGATGTCCTGGACCACAGAGGTGCCGGTGATTGCCGTCGTCGTGCTGACGGCCACCTGGGGCGAGCACCTCGGACCGGCACTGATCGCCCTGCAGGCCGTGCTGTTGATCGGTGCAGTGCTCGCCGCGGTCCAACACGCGGAGGTGGTCGCGCACCGCGTGGGCGAGCCGTTCGGGTCGCTGGTGCTCGCGGGCGCGGTGACGGTCATCGAGGTGGCCCTCATCGTCGAGCTGATGGCGTCCGGCGGCAGCGAGGCGGCGACCCTGGCCCGCGACACCGCGTTCGCCGCGCTGATGATCACCACCAACGGGATCGCGGGTTTGTCGCTGTCGTGGGGTTCCCGGCGCTACGGCGTGACGCTGTTCAACGCCGAGGGCAGCGGGGCCGCGCTGGCCACGCTCACGACGCTGGCGACGCTGAGCCTGGTGTTGCCCGCGTTCACCACCAGCCACCCGGGCAAGGAGTTCTCGCCCGGTCAGCTCATCTTCGCCGCGGTCGCCTCGCTCCTGCTCTACCTGCTGTTCGTGTTCACCCAGACCGTTCGGCATCGCGACTTTTTCCTGCCGATCGCGCAGAAGGGCCAAAAGCGGCTGTTCGAGGAGGACGAAAGCCACGCCGATCCGCCGAGCGCCCCGTCGGCGCTGATCAGCCTCGTGCTGCTGCTCGTCGCCCTGGTTGCGGTGGTGGGTCTGGCCGAACAAGAATCGCCGGCCGTCGAACGCCTGGTGAGGGCGGCCGGATTCCCGCAGACGTTCGTCGGCGTGGTGATCGCGATGCTGGTGTTGCTGCCCGAGACGCTCGCCGCGGTGCGTGCGGCGCGCCGGGGTCGCATCCAGACCAGCCTGAACCTGGCCTACGGCTCGGCGATGGCCAGCATCGGGCTGACCATCCCGGCCATCGCGCTGGCGAGCGTGTGGCTGAAAGGACCGCTGGTGCTCGGCCTGGGTCCGACCCAGCTGGTGCTGTTTGCGCTGACCGTTGTGATCAGCATGCTGACCGTGGTGCCCGGGCGGGCGACCCGGCTGCAGGGCGAGGTGCATCTGGTGTTGCTCGCCGCCTACGTGTTTTTGGCGATCATCCCCTGACGGATACCGCGAGCAGACGCAAAAGCGCCCAAAATCGTGCAATTTTGGGCGCTTTTGTGTCTGCTCGCGCAGGGCGGAGGCGCTATGCGGAAGACCGCGCCCGCAGGGTCTCCAATGCCTTGTCGGCGTGGGTGTCCATGCTGAATTCGCTGGAGATCACGTCGAGGACCGTGCGATCGGTGTCGATGACGAACGTTGTGCGCTTGACCGGCATCAGCTTGCCGAGCAGACCGCGCTTGACGCCGAACTGTGTGGCGACGGTTCCCTCGGTGTCCGACAGCAGCGGGTAGTCGAACTTCCGCAGGTCGGCGAACTCGGCCTGCTTCTCGACGGGGTCGGCGCTGATGCCGACCCGGTTGGCGCCGACGGCGGTGAATTCGGAGGCCAGGTCGCGGAAGTGGCAGGCCTCCTTGGTGCAGCCGGGCGTCATCGCCGCGGGGTAGAAGAACAGCACCACGGGCCCGTCGGCCAGCAGGGCGCTGAGCGTGCGCGGCGTTCCCGTCTGGTCGGGGAGCTCGAAGTCGGCCACGGTGTCACCAGTTTTCATTCCGCGAGCGTAACGCCACTGCGAATTTCGGTGCGGAAAAGCGCAGTCACGTTACGCTCGCGAGCCGCCGACCCACGTCTGGGAAGATGGGTCGGTGCACACCCACCTCGCCGCCGGCACCTCACGGGAGGAGTTCCGCCAGCTCGCCGCGGAGCATCGTGTGGTCCCGGTGACCCGCAAGGTCTTGGCCGACAGCGAGACCCCGCTGTCGGCCTACCGCAAACTCGCCGCCGACCGGCCCGGCACGTTTCTGCTGGAGTCCGCCGAGAACGGCCGGTCCTGGTCGCGGTGGTCCTTCATCGGGGCGGGGGCACCGTCGGCGCTGACCGTGCGCGACGGCGAAGCGGTGTGGCTGGGCGCCGTGCCGCAGGACGCGCCGACGGGAGGCGACCCGCTGCGGGTATTGCGGGCCACTCTTGAGCTGCTGGCCACCGCCGCCGTGCCGGGGCTGCCACCGCTGTCGGGCGGCATGGTGGGCTTCTTCGCCTACGACCTGGTGCGGCGCCTGGAACGCCTGCCCCAACTGGCCGTCGACGACCTGCAGCTGCCCGACATGTTGCTGCTGCTGGCCACCGACCTGGCGGCCGTCGACCACCACGAGGGCACCATCACGCTGATCGCCAACGCCGTGAACTGGAACGGCACCGACGAGCGGGTCGACGAGGCCTACGACGACGCGATGGCCCGGCTGGACGTGATGACCACCGCGCTGGGCCAGCCGCTGCCGTCGACCGTCGCCACGTTCGGCCGGCCCGAGCCCCGGCACCGGTCGCAGCGCACCGTCGAGGAATACGGCAAGATCGTCGACTACCTCGTCGAGCAGATCGCGGCGGGCGAGGCGTTTCAGGTGGTGCCCTCGCAGCGCTTCGAGATGGACACCGACGTCGATCCCATCGACGTGTACCGGATGCTGCGGGCAACCAATCCGAGCCCCTACATGTATCTGTTGCACGTGCCGAATAGCGATGGGACAACGGACTTTTCGATCGTCGGATCCAGCCCGGAGGCGCTGGTCACCGTCGCCGACGGCTGGGCCACTACGCACCCGATCGCCGGAACCCGCTGGCGCGGGCAGACCGACGAAGAGGACCAGCTGCTGGAAAAGGAATTGCTGGCCGACGACAAGGAACGCGCCGAGCATCTGATGCTGGTCGACCTGGGCCGCAACGACCTCGGCCGCGTCTGCACTCCCGGCACCGTGCGCGTCGACGACTACAGCCACATCGAGCGCTACAGCCACGTCATGCACCTGGTGTCGACGGTGACCGGGAGGCTCGGCGAGGGCCGCACGGCGCTGGATGCGGTGACGGCCTGCTTCCCGGCCGGCACGCTCTCGGGCGCACCCAAGGTGCGGGCGATGGAGCTGATCGAGGAGGTGGAGAAGACGCGCCGCGGCCTCTACGGCGGCGTGGTCGGTTACCTCGACTTCGCCGGCAACGCCGACTTCGCGATCGCCATCCGCACCGCGTTGATGCGCGCCGGCACCGCCTACGTCCAGGCCGGTGGTGGGGTGGTGGCCGACTCCAACGGCCCCTACGAATACACCGAGGCCTCCAACAAGGCGCGGGCGGTGCTCAACGCGATCGCGGCCGCCGAGACGCTGACACCTCCGCCCCCGGGCAGCAATGGCTGATTCCCGTCGGGCCCGGCCGGGCCGGCTCACGATCGTGATAGCCCAACTGCTGCTGGTGGTGGCCGCGGGGGGGTTGTGGGTGGCGTCGCGGCTGCCGTGGGTGGTGATCCGCTCGTTCGACGGGCTTGGCCCCCCGAAGCAGGTGACCCTGTCCGGCGGTTCCTGGTCGACGGCGCTGCTGCCGCTGGCGCTCCTCATACTGGCCACCGCCGTCGCGGCACTCGCGGTGCGCGGCTGGCGGCTGCGGGTGCTGGCGGGTCTGCTGGCCGCGGCCAGCCTCGCGGTCGGCTACCTGGGGATCAGTTTGTGGGTGGTTCCGGACGTGGCCGCGCGCGGCGCCGAACTGGCGCATATCTCGGTGATGTTCCTGGTCGGAAGCGAACGGCACTACTGGGGGGCCGGCGTCGCCGTGGCCGCCGCGGCGTGCACGCTGACCGCGGCCGTCTTGTTGATGCGGTCGGCTTCGGAGCCCAGCTCGGCGCGCGAGAGCGTAACGAAATACGCGGCGCCCGCGACCCGTCGATCGAATGCGCTACGCGAAAGCGATCACGGGGCGATGCTGGAGGGGCAAACGCCGGATAAGGCGGAGATGTCGGAGCGGATGATTTGGGATGCGCTTGACGAGGGACGTGACCCGACAGATGGGGCCCGCGAGTCTGACATCGAGGGTCGGTGACGGGCCGCGAGGCGACGGTCGCTACCCTTCATTGACGTCATCGAAATCGGCTGAGTAACCGAGCGACATTGGGATGGCAGTGGGAAGGAACGACAGGCATGAGTCCGGCATCCGTGCTTGACTCCATCCTCGAGGGAGTCCGAGCCGACGTTGCCGCGCGCGAAGCCGTTGTCAGCCTGACCGAGATCAAGGCGGCCGCCGCGGCAGCGCCGCCACCGTTGGACGTCATGGCCGCGTTGCGCGAGCCCGGCATCGGCGTCATCGCCGAGGTCAAGCGCGCCAGCCCGTCGGCGGGTTCACTGGCGCCAATTGCCGATCCGGCAAAGCTGGCCAAGGCCTACGAAGACGGTGGCGCCCGCATCATCAGCGTCCTGACCGAGGAACGACGTTTCAACGGCTCGCTCGACGACCTCGATGCGGTGCGGGCCGCCGTCTCAATTCCGCTGTTGCGCAAAGACTTTGTGGTGCAGCCATATCAGATCCATGAGGCGCGCGCACACGGCGCCGACATGCTGCTGCTGATCGTCGCCGCGTTGGAACAGTCGGCGCTGGCGGCGATGCTGGACCGCACCGAATCGCTTGGTATGACAGCGCTCGTCGAAGTGCACACCGAGGAAGAAGCCGACCGGGCACTGAAGGCCGGGGCCAAAGTGATCGGCGTCAATGCACGCGATCTCACGACGCTGGAGGTGGACCGGGATTGCTTCGCGCGCATCGCTCCGGGGCTGCCCAGCAAGGTGATCAGGATCGCCGAATCCGGTGTCCGCGGCACCGGGGACCTGCTGGCGTACGCCGGCGCCGGCGCCGACGCCGTACTGGTCGGTGAAGGTCTGGTCAAAAGCGGTGACCCACGCGCGGCGGTCGCCGATCTGGTGACCGCGGGCACCCATCCGTCCTGTCCGAAACCGGCTCGCTAAACGTTCGAAACGTTGAACCCGATGAGCCGTCCCCTCGTTGAGCATTGGTGATGGTAGGTCTATCCCGCCCGGAGCTTCCGCTTTCGAGTGCGGCCGTCGCCGAACCCACCCGCCACGACCCCGACGCGGGTGGCCATTTCGGTGTGTTCGGCGGCCGCTATGTCGCCGAGGCCCTGATGGCGGTGATCGAGGAAGTCACCGCCGCCTACGAAAAGGAACGCGTCAACCCGGACTTCCTGGACACCCTCGACGAGCTGCAGGCCAACTATGCGGGCCGGCCGTCACCGCTGTACGAGGCCACCCGGCTCGGCGAGCACGCCGGCTCGGCGCGAATCTTCCTCAAACGAGAAGACTTGAACCACACCGGTTCTCATAAGATCAACAATGTGCTCGGCCAGGCCCTGCTGGCCAAGAGAATGGGCAAGACCCGGGTGATCGCCGAGACCGGAGCCGGCCAGCACGGCGTGGCCACGGCCACCGCGTGCGCACTGCTCGGGCTGGATTGCGTGGTCTATATGGGCGCGGTCGACACCGCGCGCCAGGCGCTCAACGTGGCCCGGATGCGGCTGCTGGGCTCCGAGGTCGTCTCCGTCGAGAGCGGTTCGCAAACGCTCAAGGACGCCATCAACGAGGCGTTCCGGGACTGGGTCACCAACGCCGACAACACGTACTACTGCTTCGGCACCGCGGCGGGCCCGCACCCGTTTCCGACCATGGTGCGTGACTTTCAGCGCATCGTCGGCCTGGAGACCCGGGTTCAGATCCAGGCGCAGGCCGGCCGGTTGCCCGATGCGGTCACGGCCTGCGTGGGCGGCGGATCCAACGCGATCGGGATCTTCCACCCCTTCATCGATGATCCCGGCGTGCGCCTGGTGGGATTCGAGGCGGCCGGCGACGGCGTCGAGACCGGCCGGCACGCGGCGACATTCACCGGCGGTTCACCTGGGGCCTTCCAGGGATCGTTCTCCTACCTGCTGCAGGACGAGGACGGCCAGACCATTGAATCCCATTCGATCTCAGCCGGTCTGGATTACCCGGGCGTGGGCCCCGAACACGCCTGGCTCCGGGAAACCGCACGCGCCGAATATCGGCCCATCACCGACGTCGAGGCGATGGACGCATTCCGCCTGTTGTGCCGTACGGAGGGCATCATCCCGGCCATCGAATCCGCGCACGCGGTGGCCGGCGCCGTCAAGCTCGGCGCTGAGTTGGGCAAGGGCGCCGTCATCGTCGTGAATCTCTCGGGGCGCGGCGACAAGGACGTCGAGACGGCCGCGAAGTGGTTCGGACTGTTGGGGTCCGGCGAGAAGTGACCGTCGAACAGAGCGAAGCGAGCAGGCTGGGGCCGACCTTCGATTCCTGCCGCAAGGACAATCGCGCGGCGCTGATCGGTTACCTGCCCACCGGTTACCCCGACGTGCCCACCTCGGTGCAGGCGATGATCGCGCTCGTCGAATCCGGTTGCGACATCATCGAAGTCGGCGTGCCGTATTCGGATCCGGGCATGGATGGCCCGACCATCGCAAGGGCCACGGAGGCCGCGCTGCACGGGGGAGTGCGGGTCCGGGACACGCTGGCCGCGGTCGAGGCGATCAGCGCGGCCGGCGGGCGCGCGGTGGTGATGACGTACTGGAATCCGGTGCTGCACTACGGCGTTGACGCTTTCGCGCGGGACCTGGCGGCGGCTGGCGGGCACGGCCTGATCACTCCCGACCTCATTCCCGACGAAGCCGGGCAGTGGCTGACGGCGTCGCAGGAACATCGGCTGGATCGCATCTTCCTGGTGGCGCCGTCCTCGACGCCCCAGCGGTTGGTCACCACCGTCGAGGCGTCGCGCGGATTCGTCTACGCGGCCTCGACGATGGGCGTGACCGGGGCGCGCGACGCGGTATCGCAGGCCGCGCCCGAATTGGTGGCCAGGGTAAAGGCGGTGTCCGACATACCCGTCGGCGTCGGCCTCGGGGTGCGGTCGCGAGAGCAGGCCGCTCAGATCGGCAGCTACGCCGACGGAGTCATCGTCGGGTCCGCGCTGGTGTCGGCGCTGGGCGACGGCGGATTGCGGGCATTGCGCGCACTGACCGAGGAACTGGCCGTCGGTGTGCGGCAGAGGGCGGCCGCCTCGTGACGAAGGTGCTCGCCTATTTCCCCAGCCCGCCGCAGGGGGTGTGGCACCTCGGGCCGTTACCGATTCGCGCCTATGCGTTGTTCATCATCACCGGCATCGTGGTCGCGCTGGTGATCGGCGACCGGCGCTGGGAGGCCCGCGGCGGGCAGCGCGGCGTGATTTACGACATCGCGCTCTGGGCGGTGCCGTTCGGATTGGTGGGCGGCAGGCTCTATCACCTGGCCACGGACTGGCGGACCTATTGGGGCCCGGGTGGCGCCGGGTCCGGCGCGGCGCTGCGCATCTGGGATGGCGGCCTGGGCATCTGGGGCGCGGTGGCCCTCGGCGGCGTCGGCGCGTGGATCGGCTGCCGGCGTCGCGGAATTCCGTTGCCGGCCTTCGCCGACGCGATTGCACCGGGAATCGTCTTGGCGCAGGCGATCGGTCGGCTGGGGAACTATTTCAACCAGGAGCTCTACGGTCGGGAAACCACGCTGCCGTGGGGTTTGGAGATCTTCTACCGGCGCGACCCCTCCGGATACGTCGACCCGCATTCGCTCGACGGCGTCTCGACGGGTCAGGTCGCGTTCGTCGTGCAACCCACGTTCCTCTACGAATTGATCTGGAACGTCCTGATTTTCGTCGCATTGATCTACGTGGACCGACGGTTCAACTTCGGCCACGGGCGACTCTTTGCGCTCTATGTTGCCGCCTACTGCGTCGGGCGCTTCGGCGTCGAGCTGCTGCGCAATGACACGGCCACACAGATCGCCGGAATCCGGATCAACGTCTTCACATCGACGTTCGTGTTCATCGGGGCCGTGGTGTACGTCATCCTGGCGCCGAAGGGCCGCGAAGACCCCGCGAGCCTGCACGGCACCGATTACGGTGCCGAGGAAGCGCCGGAGTCCAAGGCAGAAGCCGAGCCGCAACCCGAGCCGATAACCGGCGCTTCGGTTGCGGCCGCGGCCGGGGTGGCCGCGGTTTTGGCGGCAGGGAAGACGGCGAAAAGGCTGATACCGCGGATGCGGTCGGGTCCGGTGGAGTCCGCGGGGGCGGAAGCCTCGGAGGCCGAGACCGTAAAAGCGAAGGCCGCTGAGGCGGAGGTCGCTGAGCCGACGGCCGACGAGCCGGAAACCGTCGAGGCCGAGGTCGCTGAGGCCGAGGTCGCTGAGGCCGAGGTCGCGGAGCCCGAAACTGCCAAGGTCGCGGAGCCCGAGGTCGCGGAGCCCGAAACTGCCGAGGTCGTCGCCGAAACGCCCGAAACCGTCGAGGCCCAAGCCGAAGCGCCCGAAACCGACGAGGCCGAAGCCGCGGAAGCCGAGGCCGAGGAGTCCGACGAGCCCGAGGTCGCGGACGCGGAGGCCGCTGTGGCGGAGGCCGTCGAAAGTGAATCTGCGGAGCCCGAGGCGGCGGAGGCTGAGGCCGTCGCGACGGAGGCTGCGGAGGCTGAAGCCGCCGAGCCCGAAGCCGAAGAGCTCGAACCCGAGCCCGAGGTCGCGGACGCGGAGGCTGCTGCGGCGGAGGCCGTCGAAACTGAATCTGCGGAGCCCGAGGCGGCGGAGGCTGAGGCCGTCGCGACGGAGGTTGCGGAGGCTGAAGCCGCCGAGCCTGAAGCCGAAGAGCTCCAACCCGAGCCCGAGGTCGCCGACGCGGAGGCTGCTGCGGCGGAGGCCGAATCGGAGTCTCCGGAGCCGGAAGTCGCGGAAGAGTCCGCACCAGACGGCGACGAGGACGACCACGCGGAAGCGGAGCCGGAGGCAAAGCCAGATGCCGACACCGACGAGGCCGCCGAAGCAACCTCCGCCGATGACGCCGGCTCAACCAGGCGGAGATTGAGCTTCCGGCTGAGGAACAGACGGGGCCAATAGCGGGCCAACTCGTCCAACGTCGACTCGTTGTGCGAAATCTGCGGTTTTGCACGCAACTAGTCGACGTTCGGCGGACTAGCACGGGATCTGGCATGCTGAAAACGTGACTGACCAGCTGCGCGATGGAACCTAATCCTTCGTCGGGGACGCCGGGGCTGAGTCGTCAGCACGGCCGGCACCGTCATCGCACTTCCGTCGCGGCGGGCACCGGAGTGTTGCTGGCCGGCGCGCTCGGTTACGTCGGCCTGGTCGACCCGCACAACGTGAATTCGGTGTATCCGCTGTGCCCGTTCAAGTTGCTTACCGGCTGGAATTGCCCCCTGTGCGGTGGCCTCCGGATGACGCATGACCTGCTGCACGGTGACCTGATGGCCACCGTCAACGACAACGTCTTCCTACTGGTCGGCATCCCGATGCTGGCCGGATGGATCCTGGTTCGCCGCCACAACGGCCGGTCGGTCCTGCCGATCCCGGCGGTGGTGACCGTCATGGTCGCGGCGATCGCCTGGACGGTGCTGCGTAACCTTCCCGGTTTTCCGTTGGTCCCGACCGTCCTCAGCGGGTAGCCGCCGTCCGTCGAATCGGTTAACTCGGGCTGCCGCCGCGCCGCACGACTATGCTGGGGCGCCGTGAGTAGACGCGGGAAGATCGTCTGCACCCTTGGCCCTGCAACCAACTCTGACGAGATGATTCTGGCGCTGGTGGAGGCCGGAATGGACGTCGCCCGAATGAACTTCAGTCACGGCGACTACGCCGATCACAAGGCCGCCTACGACCGCGTGCGGGCCGCCTCCGACACCACCGGCCGCGCGGTCGGTGTGCTCGCCGACCTGCAGGGCCCGAAGATCAGGCTCGGGCGTTTCGCGACGGGGTCGACGTACTGGGCCGACGGCGAAACGGTGCGGATCACCGTCGACGATTGCGAAGGCAGCCACGACCGGGTCTCGACCACCTACAAGACGTTGGCCAAGGACGCCACGGTCGGTGACCGCGTCCTGGTCGACGACGGCAAGGTGGGCCTGGTGGTCGACGCCATCGAGGGCGACGACGTGGTCTGCACCGTCGTCGAGGGCGGCCCGGTCAGCAACAACAAGGGCATCTCGCTGCCCGGCATGAACGTCTCCGCCCCCGCCTTATCCGACAAGGACATCGAGGATCTGACCTTCGCCCTGAACCTGGGCGTCGACCTGGTCGCACTGTCGTTCGTGCGCTCGCCGTCCGACGTCGAGCTGGTGCATGAGGTGATGGATCCGATCGGGCGGCGGGTACCGGTGATCGCCAAGCTGGAGAAGCCCGACGCCGTCGACAACCTGGAAGCCATCGTGCTGGCTTTCGACGCCATCATGGTGGCCCGCGGCGACCTGGGCGTCGAGCTGCCGCTGGAAGAGGTTCCGCTGGTGCAGAAGCGGGCCATCCAGATCGCCAGGGAGAACGCCAAGCCGGTCATCGTGGCGACCCAGATGCTGGACTCGATGATCGAGAACTCGCGGCCGACACGCGCCGAGGCGTCCGATGTCGCCAACGCCGTGCTCGACGGCGCCGACGCGCTGATGCTGTCCGGGGAGACCTCGGTGGGGAAGTATCCGCTGGCCGCCGTCCGGACGATGTCGCGAATCGTGTGCGCGGTGGAGGAGAACTCGACGGCCGCCCCGCCGCTGACGCACGTGCCGCGCACCAAGCGCGGAGTGATCTCCTATGCCGCCCGCGACATCGGTGAGCGTCTCGACGCCAAGGCACTCGTCGCGTTCACCCAGTCCGGCGACACGGTGAAGCGGTTGGCGCGCCTGCATACCCCGCTGCCGCTGCTCGCCTTCACCGCCTGGCCCGAGGTGCGCAGCCAGCTCGCCATGACGTGGGGCACCGAGACGTTCATCGTCCCGATGATGACGTCGACCGACGGCATGATCCGCCAGGTCGACAAGTCGCTGCTCGAGCTCGGTCGCTACAAGCGCGGCGACCTGGTGGTCATCGTCGCGGGCGCGCCACCTGGCACAGTAGGGTCGACCAACCTGATCCATGTGCACCGGATCGGGGAGGACGACGTCTAATCGACAGGGGGAGCGCAGGCCCGTGCCGGCTGGCAACGATTTCGAGGAACTGCTGGCGATACTCGACCTGAACCGCATCTCCGACGATCGGTTCGCCGGATCCCATCCCAGCAAGAACCCGATGCGGACCTTCGGCGGCCAGCTCATGGCGCAATCGTTCGTTGCCAGCAGCCGCACGCTGGTCCGGGACGGTCTCCCGCCCAGCGCGCTGTCGGTGCACTTCGTCAACGGCGGAGACACCGCCAAGGACATCGAATTCCACGTGGTGCGGCTGCGCGACGAGCGGCGCTTCGCCAACCGGCGCGTCGACGCGGTGCAGGACGGCGTCCTGTTGTCGTCTGCGCTGATCTCTTACATGTCGGGCGGCCGCGGCCTCGAGCACTCCGTCGATCCGCCGCGGGTGGCGCCGCCGCACACGCAGCCATCTATCGGCGAGTTGTTGCGCGGCTACGAGGAGACCGTCCCGCACTTCGTCAACGCCCTGCAGCCCATCGAATGGCGCTACACCAACGACCCGTCCTGGGTGATGCGCGACAAGGGCGAGCGGTTGCCCCACAACAGGGTCTGGGTCAAGGCGCTGGGCGCGGTCCCCGACGACCCCGTGCTGCACACCGCGACGATGGTCTACTCCTCGGACACCACGGTGCTGGACTCGGTCATCACCACCCACGGCCTGTCGTGGGGTTACGACCGGATCTTCGCGGCGTCCGCCAACCATTCCGTGTGGTTTCACCGGCAGGTCGACTTCAACAACTGGGTGTTGTACTCGACGTCGTCGCCGGTGGCCGCGGATTCGCGCGGGCTCGGCACCGGGCACTTTTTCGACCACTCCGGCCAGGTCATCGCCACGGTGGTGCAGGAAGGCCTGGTGAAATACTTTCCGCCCTCGCGCCGATAGACAGGTGACGGGATACCCGCCGGACAACCGTCCGATTTCGGTCAGACAGGGCCGTGATCGGGCGTAGGTTGAGATCAGCCGGGTATTCGGTGCGAGTGGCGGTGACTACGCCGCCCAGTCGGACTGATCGCATCGGGAGGTGAGAGTGAACGGACCGGTCGACCTCGCAGCCAAGCCCCCCGCGCGCGAACGCGTCGTTGTCCACGTCGATTCACTGGCAGCCCGCTGGATCGGGGCGTTGGCCCTGCTCTGCGCGGCGGGCTGGCTGATCGTCATACTGGCCCGCCACCACCAACAGCCGTACTGGCACTACGCCGACCGGCTGGGTTGGTCGCTGACGGTCCTGGGCGCTGTGGCGTTCATCGCACGCGGCATCTTCCTGGGCCGTCCGGTGACGGCCATGCACGCCGCCGCCGCGGCGCTTTTCGTGGTGGCGGGGCTGGGCGCGCACGTGCTGTCCTTCGACCTGCTCGGTGATTTGCTGATCGTCGGCTCCGGGGCGGTGCTGATGTGGCCGACGACGGCGCATCCGCGACCCGAGAACCTGCCCCGCATTTGGGCGTTGATCGATGCCAGCGCCGACGACCCGCTGGCCCCCTTCGCCATGCAGACGGGCAAGTGCTACCACTTCACCGCGGACGGCACCGCCGGGCTGGCGTATCGGACCCGGCTCGGATACGCCGCGGTCGGCGGCGACCCCGTCGGGGACGAGGAGAAGTTCCCGGAGCTGGTCGCCGACTTCGCCGTGATGTGCCGTGCACACGGCTGGCGGATCGCGGTGGTGGGTTGCAGCGAACGCCGACTCGGGTTGTGGAAGGACCCGGCGGTGATCGGACAATCGCTGCGGGCGATACCGATCGGCCGCGACGTCGTCGTCGACGTGGCCGGCTTCGAGATGGTGGGCCGCAAGTTCCGCAACCTGCGGCAGGCCGTGAAGCGCACCCACAACTTCGGCATCACCACCGAGATCGTGGACGAGCAGGGACTCGACGAGACACTGCTTGCCGAGCTGACGGACGTGGTGCGGGCCTCGCCCAGCGGCGCCCACCATGATCGCGGCTTCTACATGAACCTCGACGGCGTGCTGGAGGGGCGGATCCCCGGAATACGGCTGATCGTCGCCCGAGACGCCTCGGGGCGGGTGCAGGGCTTCCATCGGTACGCGACCGCCGGCCGCGGCAGCGACGTCAGCCTTGACGTCCCGTGGCGTCGCCGCGGGGCCCCCAACGGGATCGACGAGCGGCTCAGCGTCGACATGATCATGGCCGCTAAAGAAGCGGGCGCACAGCGTGTATCGCTCTCGTTCGCGGCGTTCCCCGAGATCTTCGAGGACAAGGATCGCGGTCGGGTCCAGCGCGTCTTCTACCGGTTGATCCATATCCTCGACCCGCTGATCGCGCTCGAGTCGCTGTACCGCTACGTGCGCAAGTTCCACGCGATGGACGCCCGGCGCTACGCGGTGATTTCGATGACCCAGCTGGTCCCATTGGTGTTCGTGTTGTTGACGCTGGAGTTCATGCCGCGCCGGCGACACCTCTGAGCGGCAGTTCGCGGCAGCCAATCCCGTTGGGCAGATGGTGCGTCGCCACCACCACGGTCCGGTCCGCGGACAGCAGCCGCGGCTTCGGGCCCAACAGGTCGCGCAGGATCCGCTCGGCGTCGGTCGCTTCGAGATGCTCGGTGGGCTCGTCGAGCAGCACGATTCGGGCGGGGGAGATCACGGCGCGGGCCAGCAGCAGCCTCCTGCGCTGGCCCGCCGAGACCGCGTGAGCGCCGCCGGTCAACACCGTTGACAGGCCTTCGGGCAGACTCGCGACCCACCCGCCGAGGCCGACCGCATCCAGCGCCGCGGTCAGCTCGTCGTCGTGGCAGTCGCCGCGGGCGACCAGCAGGTTGTCGCGGACCGTGGTGGCGAAGACGTGCGCGTCCTCGGCGAAAAAGCCGACCGCCCTGTGCAATTCGTCTTCGTCAAAGCGGCCGACGTCGGTTCCGTCCAGCAGCACCCGCCCGTCCAGCGGCGTCATCAGCCCGGCGAGCGTCATCAGCAGCGTCGTTTTGCCCGAACCGCTGGCGCCGGTGACGGCCAGCCGGGCGCCCGGTGGCAGGTCGAGCTCCACCCGATTTGGTCGCGCCGAATCCGCGTGACCGGAACGGACATCGGCGCTGAGCCGGACGGTTCCGGCGGGTGCCGGCTCGCCGGGGCCCTTCGGGCGGTCCGGGGGAGCCAGGTCGAGCAGGCGACGCGCCGCGATGCGCGACCGCGTCAGCTGGACGGCGGCGGCCGGCAACGCCGTCGTCGCCTCGAAAGCGGACAGCGGCAACAACATCAGGACGGCCAGCGTGGTGGGCGCAACCGTGTGCGCCAGGCCGATCCCGGCGGCCACCGCGCCCAGCACGCTGGCCCCGATCGCCGCGGTCGGCATCGCCTCGGCGATCGCCGCCGGCCTGGCGGCGGCGTCGAGGGCGTCGACCCAGGCGCGTTGGCGGCGTTGCGAATCGGCGATGACGCCGGGCAGCGCGCCCGCGACGCGCAGCTCCGGCGCGTGTTCGAGGGCGATCATCGCCGACGTGTCGCGGTCGGAATGGTGTTGGCGGGCAACCTCTTCCAGCGTCACGGCGGCTCTACCGGCGAGCCGGGGGGCCACATAGCCCGCGATCAGCAGGCAGACCGCCAGCACCGCGGCGGCCGGCGGCGAAATGGCCGCGACAACTGCGGTTGCCGCCAGCGCGAGCACCGCCGCGACGGCGATCGGCACCACGGCGCGCACCAGCACGTTGGCCAGCTCGTCGACGTCGGCGCCCACCCTCGCCACCAGCTCACCGCTGTGCAGGCGCAAGGCCGTCGCCGCGGACCCGCGGGCGAGGCGGTGATAGATCTGCGCCCTGGCGGTGCCGGCCGCTCGCAGCGCGGTGTCGTGGGTGGCCAGGCGCTCGCAGTAGTGCAGCACGCCCCGCGAAATCGCGAACGTGCGCACCGCGACGACCGCGACGGACAGGTCCACCACGGGCGGCATTTCCCAGGCCCGGGTGATCAGCCACGCCGAAAACCCGGCCAGGGCCAGTGCGCTGCCCAGCGACAGCACGCCCAGCGCGACGGCCGCGAGCATCCGCGGCACCCGCGGGCGCAGCAGCGTGAACGCGTCTGACGGCGGATCAGACCGTGGCATGACGGACCTCCGCGTCGGCGGCCACTTCCACCACCCCGTCACCGATGGCGACGACGGGCTCGCGGTGGCCGACGACGACCACCGTCGCGCCGGAGCGCGCGCGCTCGACGATGGCACGCAACACCCGCCGCTCGGTGCGCGCTTCCAGATGCGCGGTCGGCTCGTCCAGCAGCAGCACCGGGGCCGCCGAGCCGAGCGCCCGGGCGAGGCCGAGCCGTTGGCGCTGGCCCAGCGACAGCCCGACGCCCCCGCGGCCGAGCACGGTTTCCATCCCGTCGGGCAGCTCGGCCAGCACCGCGTCGAAACCCGATGCGGCACAGGCCTCGTCGAGATCGTCGAGCTTTCCCAGCAGCGTCAGGTTGTCACGGACGGTGCCCGGGACCAGGACCGGACGTTGCGGGAGCCAGGACAGCTGCCGCCACCACGCGGTGCGGTCCAGGTCGGCGACGTCGGCTCCGGCCACGGTGATCCGGCCGCAGGACGGCGCGGTGAGCCCGGCGATGGCCTGCAGCGTGGTGCTCTTGCCGGCGCCGTTGGGCCCGGTCAGCACCGTGACCCGGCCGGGTTCGATCGTCGCGGTGAGATCGCGGGGCGCGTGGCCGTCTCTGCCCAGCACGCTGAGGTGTTCCAGGCGGATCCGTTTGCCGCGGGAGTGCACGGCCTGGCTTCGCGCCGGTGGCGCGGCCGGCTCCCCGATGAGGGCGAACGCCTTGTCCGCGGCGGTCCTGCCGTCCTGGGCGGCATGGAATTCCATGCCGATGCGGCGCAGCGGCCAGTAGACGTCAGGCGCCAGCAGCAGCACCGTCAGGCCGGTGGCCAGGGTCATCTCGCCGAACACCAGGCGAAGGCCGATGCCGACCGCGATCAGTGCCACGCCGAGCGTGGCGAGCAATTCGAGCACCAGCGCCGACAGGAACGCGATCCGCAGCGTCGCCATCGCCGATCGTCGGTGGGCGGCAGCGAGTTCGGCGATCCGGTGTTCCGGACCGCGCCCGCGGCCCAGCGCGCGCAGCGTCGGGATGCCGGCGATCAGGTCCAGGATCCGGGCCTGCAGGGTCGTCATCGCATCGAGCGCCGCCGCCGATCGGTCGGCCGTCGCGAGCCCGATCAACACCATGAAGACCGGTATCAGCGGCAGGGTGATCACCACGATCACCATCGATTCGGGGTCGTAGACCGCGATCACGGCGACGGTCGCCGGGGTCAGGATCGCCGCGAGCAGCAGGGTGGGCAGGTACCCGGTGAAGTAGGGGCGCAACCCGTCCAGGCCGCGGGTGACCACGGCGGCGGCGGCATCACGCTGCGCGGCGAGTTCTGTTGGCTGCCGGGCCGTCACGGCGGCCAGCACCTGACCGTTGAGGTCGGCGATGACCGCGCTGGCCCCGCGCTGACCCAGGCGGGCCTGGAGCCAGTGCGTGACCGTGCGAACGACCCACAGCGCCAACAGGATTGACAGGGGCCCCAGCCAGCTGCCCAAGTGACGCGCCGAGGGCTCGCCGACGACGCGCGCCACCACGCTGGCCAGCACGATCGCGGAGCCGACCGCGCAGCCCGAGATGATCACTCCGCAGCCCACCGCGGCGAGCAGGTAGCGACGCAACGCGGTCGATGCCCGCCACAGTCGCGGGTCCAGGGGCGCCCGCCTTGCCGCGTCCTTCCCGGTCAGGACGCACGCCTCGCCAGGCCGATGGCCGGCGGTATCCGTTCGGCCGAGATCCGTTGCCGGAACACCCAATACGTCCACGCCTGGTATGCGACCGTCAGCGGAGCCATGATGGCCGTCACCCAGGTCATGATCTTGAGGGTGTATGGGGTCGACGAGGCGTTGTAGATCGTCACGCTCCACTGGCTGTTCAGCGTCGAGGGCACCAGGTTGGGATACAGCACGCCGAACAACAGAATCACCACGGCCGCGACCACCAAGGCGGTGCAGGCAAAAGCCCAGCCGTCGGACGCGCGCCGCCACACCAACGACACCGCCGCCAGCTGCGCGGCGACCGCGACCCCCAGCACCACCCAGGTCCAGCCCTTGCCGTGCGCCAGCTGCGTCCAAAGCCCAAATGCCGCAACCAGTCCGGTCACCGGCAGCGATAGCCACACCGCGAATCGGTGGGCGTCGTCGCGGATCGTGCCCGAGGTCTTCAGGCCGACGAACACCGCGCCGTACATCAAAAACAGCCCGGCGGTGACCAGACCGCCCAGCAGCGTGTAGGCGTTGAGCACGTCGGTGATCGACGGGTGGACGTGGCCGCCGGCGTCCACCGGCAGCCCGCGGACCAGGATGGCAAACGCCACGCCCCACAACACGGCGGGCAGCCACGACCCGGCGGCGATCCCGAAATCGGCCCAGCCGCGCCATTTTGTGTCGTCGACCTTGCCACGCCATTCGATCGCCACGGCGCGCAGGATCATGCCGAACAGGATCGCCAGCAGCGGCAGATACAGCGCCGAGAACATGGTGGCGTACCAGCCGGGAAACGTGGCGAACATCGCCGCGGCGCCGGTGATCAGCCAGACCTCGTTCCCGTCCCACACCGGCCCGATGGTATTGAGCACCGTGCGGCGATGCAGTTCCGGTTCGCCCATGCCGACGCGGGCGAACGGTTCCATCAGCATGCCGACCCCGAAGTCGAAGCCCTCGAGGATGAAGAAACCGAGGAACAGCATCCCGATGATGCCGAACCACAACTGCTGCCCTCCCATCGGTCAGCTCCTTTCCAGGTTGGCCCTAATAGGCGAACGAAAGCGGCGCCACCTCGTCGTCGCTGGGCGCGCGGGGCGGTGCCGGTTCGGCGTCGTGTTCCTGCGGTCCCGCGACGACGTAGCGCCTGAGCAGGCAGAACCAGATGACCGCGAGCACCGCGTAGACGAGGGTGAAGGTCACCAGGGAGGTGGCGACCATGCCGACGGCGTGATCAGACACGCCCTGGCGGACGGTGAGCCGAACCTGCTGGTCGCCGGTCGGGTTCGGGACGACGATCCACGGCTGGCGGCCCATCTCGGTGAACACCCACCCGGAGATGTTGCCCAGGAATGGTGTGGGAATGGTTAGCAGCGCCAGCCAGGGGAACCATCGCTGGTTGGGTAGCCGGCCGCCCCGGGTGAACCACAACGTCGCCAGCGCGAACAGCACCGGAATGGCCAGGAACCCGATCATGGCGCGAAACGACCAGTAGGTGACAAAGAGGTTGGGGCGGTAGTCGTTTGGCCCGAATCGCTGTTGGTAGTCCTGCTGCAGGTTGCGCACGCCCTGCAACGTGACGCCGCTGGTTCGGCCTTTGGCGAGGAACGGCAGCACGTAGGGCACCTCGATGACACGGTAGAGGCCGTCGCAGTTGTTCTGCCTTCCGACCGTCAGGATGGAGAAATCCGGATCGGTTTGGGTGTCGCACAGGGATTCCGCCGACGCCATTTTCATCGGCTGCTGCACGAACATGAGCTTGCCCTGATGGTCGCCGGTGAAGAACAGGCCGACGGCGGCGGCCAGCGCGACCCAGCACCCCAGGATGGCGGCCGGGCGAAACATGGTGCGGGTGTCCGACTCGGCGGCGGGTGCGGCGGCGGCGGGATGGCGGGAACGGACCAGCCACCACGCGCTGACCGCGGCAACGAATGTCGCGGCGGTCAGCAAGGCGCCGTTTACCGTGTGTGAAAACGCTGCCAGCGCAGTATTATTGGAGAGCAGCGCGGCAATGCTGTTCAGCTCGGCGCGCCGGGTCGCCGGGTTGTAGTGCGCGCCGACCGGGTGCTGCATGAACGAGTTGGCCGCGATGATGAAGAACGCGGACACGTTGACACTGATGGCGACGATCCAGATGCACGCCAGGTGCACCAGCCGCGGCAGCCGGCTCCAGCCGAAGATCCACAGCCCGATGAAGGTGGATTCGAAGAAGAAGGCGGCCAGGCCCTCCATCGCCAGCGGCGCGCCGAAGATGTCGCCGACGAACCGCGAGTACTCGCTCCAGTTCATCCCGAATTGAAATTCCTGGACGATCCCGGTCGCCACCCCGATGGCGAAGTTGATCAGGAACAACTTGCCGAAAAACTTGGTCAGCCGATACCAGGTGGCGTTGCCCGTCGCCACCCACACCGTCTGCATGATCGCTAGCAGGGGAGCCAGGCCGATGGTGAGCGGCACGAAGATGAAGTGGTAGACGGTCGTAATGCCGAACTGCCACCGCGAAATATCGACGACATTCATCTGCCATCTCCCTACTGCGGAGCTGATTCAACAGCTACGACAGAGTGTAGTAGAACGGCTTGGGCCCGCGCTACCGGCAATATCGTGCGGCCTCAACCGCTGAGTGTTTTGGACGCCTTGCGGATGCCGAACGACGATACGATCTCGAGTACGCCGATGACCACGAACCAGACGCCGACCACAATCGCCAGGGTGACGATCGAGGGGAACGGCGACGCCAGGACGATGATCCCGGCGAGCAGGCTGATCACGCCGATGAAAATCGACCAGCCCCGCCCCGGCAGGACCGGATCGCTGATGGCCGAAATCGTCGTGGCCACCCCACGGAAGATGAACCCGATGCCAATCCAGATGGCCAGCAACAGGACTGCGTATCCCTGACCGAAATGACGAAAGGCCAAGACCGCCAGGATGAGTGACGCGGCACCGCCGATGAACAACAAGATCCGGCTTCCCGCCGAAACATGCAGGCTGAACGCGAAGACCACCTGCGCGGCACCGGTGATCAACAGATAAACACCGAACGCGACGGCGGCGACCAGGATGGAAATTCCGGGCCACGCCAGGATCACGGCGCCGACGATCACCGACAGAATTCCCGATACCAGCGCGGATTTCCACAAGTGCGGCAACAGGCTTGGAACGGGGGCGGTTCCAGGAGTGGTTTGCATGGCCGCAGTCTGACACAATCGGCGGTCTCGGGGATAGGGACTTTCGGCTCAGACGCGCGCGGTGCGCGGTTCCTCGGCACGCACGTCGGTGGGCTCCTCGGTTGCTTTGCGGCCGATCAGATACCAGGTTCGCATGGGGCCCTTGCCCTTGATGTCGATGCTGCCCCGCTCCTGCAGCACGAACTCGTCTTTGAGGCGCGCGTACATCGCCTCGGGCACCTGGATGCGGCCCACCGAGTCGGTGGATTCCATCCGGGAGGCGACGTTGACCGCGTCGCCCCAGACGTCGTAGAAGAACCGGCGAGAACCGACGACACCCGCGACCACCGGCCCGCAGGCCATGCCCACCCGCAGCGGGATTGGCTCGCCGTGCGGATCCTTCAGTCCCGCTGCGACATTGGCTATGTCGAGCGCGAAATCCGCGAGCGCGCGGGCATGGTCGGGCCGCGGGCGCGGGACGCCGCTGACCACCATGTACGAGTCGCCGCTGACCTTGATTTTTTCGAGGCCGTGCTTGTCTACGAGGGCGTCGAACGCCCCGTACAAACGGTCGAGGAAGCGCACCAGGTCGGCGGGCGGGGTGCCACTGGCGCGTTCTGTGAATCCCACGATGTCGGCGAACAAAACCGAGGCGTCGTCGTACTTGTCGGCGATGACGCTGCGGCCGGGCTCCTTGAGGCGCTCGGCGATGCTGGCGGGCAACATGTTTTCCAGCAGCGTCTCCGACCGCTCGTACTGGGCCTCCATGACCGCCTCGGCGCGGGCGGTATCGCGCAGGGCGAACCACACCGTCACGACCACCATCACGACGCTGGAGACGGCGGTGATGACGAAGCCCGTCGACGTGGCCCAGGCCGGTTGCAGCCCGGTGTTGCGTGGGACCAGGAACTCGACCGTGATGATCAGGCCGGCGGCCACGGCCGCCAGCGCGGACGCCAACACGATGTGCTCGATCCCCAGCAGCAGCACGACGATGCAGGCGCCGACCAGAAAGAAGAACTGCGATCCGGAAGCGGTGCCGACGTCAAGGCAGCTGGCGAATATCGAGACGTAGGCCGCGCCGAGAAAGGTAAGCGGCGCAACCAGTTCCCCGAATCGCTGCAGCCAGGGAACGAAGGCGAAGACCATCGCGGCGGCGACGTTGATCGAGCTGACCTGCCACGACCAGGAACCGGTGAGGATTTGCACGAGCACGAAGCTCGCGCTCACCATCACGGCCAGCCACGCGGTGATGGTGAGGATCCGAGCCCGGCGCGCCGCGCTGGCGGCGTAGTGCTGATTGCGGTCGCGGGTTTGCGCCCGCACCGCGGCTACGCAGTCCGGGCGATTCGACGAGCCATCCGAGCGAGGTGGGGCTCCGCATTTCTTCGCCACCACGTTCAAAGCGTAACCGTTGACCTCGTCATTTGTCGGCTGCCTGGTCAAGATCGCGGGTGAGGCAGTCCGACGGGTGGTGTGGCGCCAGCGAGCCGTTGGGCATGATGTGCTGCACCCGGTGTCCGTCGCGCGGGGCCAGGTCGGCGATCATAAGCCGATGACAGCGCCACCAGGTCGGTTCGCCACACATCACGGCCACGTTGCCGGCATCGGCATCGTGCAGCAGCCGCTGGTAGGCCGCCTGGAAGGCCGGCGTGCGGGTATGCGAGCGCCTAACGCACCGCGGCCGGCCCGGCGCCTTGCGCGGCAACCACGGTGCTTAAAACCCCGATGCTTTTGACTTCACAGGGCCGAGGTAATTAGCTGCAGTGGGTCGCGCAGCCGTTGCGCTCGCGCGCGGCTGCCAGCCAGTCGTCGGGCTGATCGGTCATGACTATCGCTCTGCCAGCGCAAATGCAAAAACGCCGCCCAGCGGATTTGGCGGCGTTTTTGACGAGGATCAGCTGATGCTGCTGCGGAACCCGATGCCTTCCTGACCCGCCTGCACCCATTCGGCCACATCGACCACGGGGTGACACTTGTATTGGACGTAGTTCGCCAGCTTGGACGTGCCTTCGAGGATGTCGGCCGGGTTGTCTGCCTCGCAGACCATGAACCCGCCCTCGGCATCGATGCGGCCGACGAACTGCAGGATCGTCACCTTGGGCTGCCACTTCGAGTAGAGGTCGTATGCGCGCTGCGTGTCGGCTTCGGCCTGCTGACCGCCGATACCCGGACGAACGCGCCACTCCAAGACGTACTTCATGAAAATCTCCTTTGTTTGTGCGTTGTGACTGTCTAGCCAAAGGCAAGCCAAGACCCGACTGCTGCTGCACGCTAGTGCCAAAGGACCCTGAGCAGCAGTCAATGGATTGGAAGTCAACCAACTGGTGCTGTACCTCCGGCCAACCCTCGGGCCTTGGCCTCTAGGTCCCGGTTGACCGTCTTGGTCTCCCCGGTCAAGGTGATGAACCGGTTGCGTTTTACCCGGGGCCTTACCGTCCACGGCGCGTTGGGCTTTGGCGATCTGCTCGTCGATGCCACGTGGCGTGCGCCGGGCCCGGTCGTGACGGAATTGGTAGTGCACGACCCGATCGGGGATGCCGCGGACCCGCTCGCTGCTGCTGGAAGGCCACGGCTGGGTGAGCACCAGCTGATCGGGAATGGCCTCATCGGGGTGCTTGGCGCGCCACTCGCCGACCACGCCGGGCAGAAACGGGACCCTAGTGCCGAGGATGAACGACAACCCCGCCGCCTGGATCGCGACCTGGTTCGCTTCGGGGATCATCCCCGCGTCCGCCACGACGGTCACGTCGGTCAACTGGTGGGCCTTCTTGAAGGCGTTGATCACCGGCAGCACGGTGGCGGTCTCGGCCTTGTTGCCCTCGAACGCTTCCAGGGCGAGCGGGAATCCGGTCGCATCGGTCAGCAACCGATGGTGATCGGGGGTTCCAGGCGGCGTTCCTTGGAGAATCCCGGCTCCCGGAACCCGTCACCGGCATCGGTTTCGAAGTACAGCGTCGATACGTCGTAGAGCACCAAAGATGCTGGCCCCAGCCGGGCGTGCCGGGCCGTTGCTGCGGCCAGCGGTTGCCGCCAGGAAGGTGTGGCATAGGCCGGCAGCCGGCGCTTAAGGGTGGCATAGGAGGCTGCTTCGACGCCGACTTCGCCCAGCACCCGAGCCGCGTCGATCTTGCTGGTGGGTTCGATGATGCGGGCGAGGACGAGATCGCGAAACACACTGTCACCCTTGGTGACCGACTCGAACCCCAACACCCGGTAGGCCGTGCACAATGCTTCCCACAGGTGGGTCATCCGCAAGGAGGTGATCGGCAACGTGTCGGGCCGAACCCCTTGGGACAGCCCGAGGTCCAATTCCGTTTGCTCGCCGGCCAGCCGCGCAGCAGCCGCGGTCTTCAGCGCGGCCAATTCGATCTCGTCGTGCGCCGAGCCGATGTGTTCGATCGAACGTGAGCCCCGCCGCCAAGACCACACGATCTGCACCGCCGTCGCCCCACAGGCGGTCTTCACGGTACGCACGTAGGCCACGGGCGCGCTGGCTTTGAACGCGAGTCTTGGCGGCCGTTATCCCCGATATTTGGACGTCGTCGGTAGGTGGAAACGAGCTACGTTGTTCGTGAATGTTGGGGTCATTCGATCGGAGTGGCGCGGTCGTCGGGCGTGTGGGCGGGTCAGTGTCTACGGAGCAGGCCGGGGATGAGCACGGCGGCAGCGACGCAGTGCTGGATGGTCAGTACCACCTGCGTGCTAATAGCTGCGGGCGTGATGAAGACCGGGACTATCGACAGCGCGAGTACGACGAGTGCCAGTGCGATCCAGGGCCGGCGTGGATCTGCCCAGTAGCGCTCCAGGATTGCCAGGACGAGCCATCCGGCTGATCCGGCTGTCACGGTTGCAGCCACAGTGAGCAGCAGGGTGACCTCGCGGGTACCGAGCGGTGTCACGGCGATGTAGCTGGTGTGGGCGAAACGGCCGATCACCCAGATCACAGCGGTGGCAAGGCCGGCAACGATGATGGCGGTGCAACGGCGGACCGCCAGTCGAACCGGTGACGTGGCGAGGTCAGGCATGGTGGCTCCTAGCTTTCGAGTGCAGATCGGTTGGGTGGGCTCTGGTGGTCGGTTCGGCATTGGTCAGGCCCTTTGCGCGAGAAACTCCTCGATGAGGTCGGCGATGATGGTTGCGCCCGTGGTGTTTTGGTGGATCAGGTCGGTGGTGAGCCGCAGACCACGACGACGCGAGATACTGTCCAGTGAGCGACGCAGCACGAAGTGTTGTATCGCGGCGCTGGCGGACAGGACGCGACCGTCACGAAACCGGATCCCGGGTGTGAATCCTGCGGCGGTCAGGTAGGCGATCTGGCGTTCGTACAGACACAGATAGGCCACGTTGTGTGTTTCGGCGACGTCTTTGACCACAGCGCTGTAGTCCGCGGCCCGTAGCACGGACGGTGAGCCGAGTTCTTCGCCGAGGACCGGAAGTGACATCAGGGCGATTTCCGCAAGGGTCTCTCGCATGAGCCGCTCGACGATCGCCGTGAGGTTCTCCTGGTACCACTCGATCGTCGGTCGGCTGGGCAGATTTTTCATCCGCGTCATCATTCGGACGTTCTTTTCCGACAGGCTGGCGTTGGCGTCGTTGGTGCCGATGAGCACCGACACCACATCGGGTCGTAGCTCGACCACCGAGTCGAGTCGTTGCAGCACGTTGTAGGCAAGGTCGCCGTTGACGCCTGCATTGGTCACGCGTACCTGCTGGCCGATATCGCGTGAGCGCAGCATCTTGACGAAGTCAACGCTGACCTGCCCGCGCGTAAGGCTGTCACCGAGGCAGACGACGTGTCGCGCAGCGGATGGGGGCATCGTGCATCCCTCTCGACGGTTAGTGAGTGCTCACCAACCACTATGATTGGTGAGCACTCACTAACTTGTCAAGATGGAGGTCAGTGTGAGCACCAGGGACCGCATGCTCGACGCCGCCGCGCACGTTATGCGCACGCGGGGACTAGCCCGGGCGACCACCAAGGAGATCGCCAAGGAAGCCGGCTACTCAGAAGCCGCCCTATACAAGCACTTTCGCGACAAAACCGACATCTTTCTGGCCGTACTCACCGAACGTGTGCCGAGCACGTTGGGTGCTGTGTTGGGTCGCCTCGAGCACTGCGTCGGCGAGCGTTCGGTGACAGAGACACTTCAGGACATCTCGCTAGCAGCACTGGGCTTCTATCACGAAACCTTCGTGATGGCAGCGGCGGTCTTCTCTGAACCGCACCTGCTAGCAGCCCACCGCGCCGCGGTGCAGGAACGCAACGCCGGCCCACACCACGTCAGCGACGCCGTCGCCAACTACGTCGCCTCCGAACAGAGCCTCGGTCGCCTACGCGCCGACGCCGACCCCCGCGCCGCTGCAGACCTCCTGCTCGGCGCGTGCTTCCAGCAGGCGTTCCTGAGCCGCTTCGCCGATACACCGATGGACGACGAAACTCGCGGCCGCACCGCAATTGCACTCACTCAAACCCTGCTTAGCGGGCTCGCCGCGCCGTCGTAGCCCGCCACCGCTGCCCAACAACCGCCGAATGGACATCAGCACTCACAAATAACCGATCCAGTCCATCAACACTGACCCCAAAATTGGCGAACTGACGCTCGGAATCGCTTTTCGGGGCCACGCAGCTTACGGCCCGAATTTAGTGTTCAAATTCCACCGAATCAGAACACGAATGCGCAGGTCCACCACGCACAGCCACGCCAGAACGCGAAACGTGAGCCAAGACATCCCTGGAAGTTGATTGTCAAGCAGCGGCGGT
>NZ_JAOPWB010000355.1 GCF_025965855.1 Mycobacterium sp.
TACAGGAGCAGTTGTTCGACGAGGAGACGAAGGCGCAGTTTGAGGCATTGATCCCACGGGGAAAGATGGGCAGCCCTGAGGAGATTGCGACGGTCGCACTGTTCCTCGCCTCGGACGACTCAACCTATGTCAATGGTATGGAGTTGATTGTCGACGGCGGCACCACGGCAGTCTGACTACGCACCACGCTTGAGCGGAGGAGCCTCCGCGAACATCACCGGCACAGGCAAGCACGCGTTCGACGTCTGCTACTACCCGTGCCTCGACGCGACGCGCGGGCGACCGTTCGGCGTGTACCTGCACGGGAACGAGGGCACCGAGCGGGGCATCGAGTCCATCACGGCCGGCCTGGGTTGGACGAAAGTTGCTGAGACCGTGGTGGTTTCGGGTAAGCCCAGCAAGGCCGATCTGGAATCGTGCTGGGAACTCGGCGCGACGGTCGCCGCTCAGTTGATGGGATGATCGTCGAGAGACGGAGGCCTGAACGCGTCGGCGGGCTGCGCCAGCGCCAGCGCCGAGCTGGTGCCGAATGGCCCGTGCCGGTCGAACAGGGTCGCGCTGCCGGCGGCCACACCGGCCGTGCCGTAATGGCTTTGAGCCGCGAGCCCGAGGTATTCACCGTCGGGTAGCCTGCTCGCGGTGACGGTGTAGTCGGCGTTGATATAGCGCAATCCGCCGGTGCCGTAATGGCTGAGCGAACTCGTGACATCGCCGACGAATGCCAGCCGGACGAACGGCGTGAGCGGGTGGCCATGCACCATCGGGCGGAAAGCGCGCGTCCACGCGAACTTCTGCGAGTGGGACTGCTCCCACTGCCTCATGTCGCGGCCGCCCCGCTCGAAGCCGGCGCCGTATCCCCAGAAGAAAAAGGGCGCATCGGCCGGGAACTCGTCGGCGTCGGTGGGAAGCGGCGGCATCTCGACGGGGCCGGACCACACCTGTCCATCCGGGTGCTCACCTCGTCGCAGGAACAGCGCACCGGCCCGCGCGACCGTCTTTCCGTTCTGCACCAGCGCGCCGTCGACCAGCTTGATGCGCCGGCCTTCGCGCTGCACCGACGTCCGGATTCCGACCGGCTCGAGCAGGACCGGGCGCAACAGGTCGACCGTGACGCGTGCGGGCTGAAAGTCGGGATCGATGCCGGATCGCTCTATTCCCCAAGCCAACAGGCCGCCGACGATCTGACCGCCCATTGCCGCGCCCCAAGGCCCTCGCGTCAGCGGGCCCGGCAGATAGGAGTCGCCGTCGACAGTGAAGAACGCCTCGGGCATGATGGCGGAATCCTCGATCGTCACCGCTATCACGATAGGACACCGGATACTAAGGACTGGGCATGCCTGCTGTGATCGAAATTCCGCGTGGCCACAACCCATTCCCGACGACCGGCGTGTCCCGTGACGCCGACGGTGTTCCGCGCTACGACCGCTTGCCCGCCACCCTGCTGGACATGCTCGCCGAACAGGTCGACAACCGCCCGGACAGCGAGGCCGTCATCGAACTCGGCGCCGAACGATTGACCTACCGGCAGCTGTGGGAGCGCGCGGCGCGGGTGGCCGGTGGGCTCCGAGCGGACGGGCTGGGCGCGGGTGATCGCGTTGCCGTGCGTTACCAGGCCGGCATCAATTGGGTGCTCGCTTTCTGGGGCATCGTGATGGCCGGTGGCGTTGCGGTCGCGGTCAATACGCGATCGGCGCAACCGGAAGTCGATTTCGTCCTGTCCGACTCGGGCGCGCGAATGGATCTCGCGCCGGACACCCCATTGCCCGATGGCGCACCCTACGTGACCCACGGGCTCAGCCATACGGACCCGGCCGCCCTGTTCTACACCTCGGGCACCACCGGTCGCCCCAAGGGGGTGCCGACCACCCACGAGGCATTCCTGACCAACACCGAGAACGCGATCCGGTGCCTCGAGCAGCCCAGAGACATCGGCGAGGGAATGCGCACGCTCATCTCGGTGCCGCTGTTCCATGTAACCGGCTGCAACTCACAGCTTTTGGCCGCTGCCCGTCTCGGGGGCGCGTCGGTGATCATGCCGGCGCTCAACCTCGACGAATTGATCGCCACGCTGGCCGCCGAGCGGATCTCGGTCATGGTGACCGTGCCGGCGATCTACGCCCTGATGTTGCGGCACAAGGCCTTTGCTGGCGCCGACGTGTCCGGGGTCCGCTGGGTTGGCTATGGGGGCGCGCCCATCGCGCCGTCGTTGGTGAGAGCGGTGAAGGAGGCGTTTCCGCAAGCCACGGTGTTCAACGGGTACGGCATGACCGAGACCGCCTCGCTGATGACCGTCCTGCCGGACCGGGACGCCGTCGAGCACGCCGACTCCGTCGGGTATGCGGTGCCCTCGGTGGACCTTGGTCTGGTCCCGTTCGGCGGCGACGAGCCGGGTGTGGGCGAGTTGGTCACGCGCGGCGCCAATGTCACTGCCGGCTACTGGAATCGGCCGCAGGCCTCAGAGGCCACCTTCGCCAACGGCTGGCTGCACACCGGCGACGTTGTTCGCGTCGACGACGCGGGACGGGTGCACATCATCGATCGGCTGAAGGACATCATCAACCGGGGCGGCGAGAACGTCTCCAGCGTCGAGGTCGAGGCGGCGCTGTTGTCGGCGCCCAACGTCGCCGACGCCTGCGTGCTGGCCGTGCCCGACGACGTCATGGGCGAAAAGGTCGGCGCCGTCCTTTTCGCCGGCGAGGGCGAGATCGACGTGCGCGCCGTGCTCGAACACTGCCGCGGGCGGGTGGCCGACTTCAAAATTCCCCAGTACGTCACCGTGGTGGCCGAAGCGCTGCCCCGCAATGCCGGCGGCAAACTGCTCAAGGGCAAGCTGCGCGACGAGGTGAAATGGGGCGACCCGCTCCGATGAGCGCCACCCTGCTGATCGTCAACCGCGGCGAGATCGCCCTTCGGATCATCCGCACCGCAACGGAACTGGGCATCCGAACCGTCGCGGTCTACGCCGAAGACGACGCCGACAGCCCCCACGTGCACGCCGCCGACGAAGCGATCGGCCTGCCGGGCGCCGGCCCGGGGGCCTACCTGAATCACGCCGAACTGCTGGCGGCGGCCAAGAAGTCCGGCGCCGAGCTGATCCACCCGGGTTACGGGTTCCTCAGCGAGAACGCCGAATTCGCCCGCGCCTGCGCGGCAGCCGGATACACGTTCGTGGGTCCGGGCGCCGACGTGCTCGAGTTGGTCGGCGACAAGTCGTCGGCCCGGGCCGCCGCGATCGCCGCCGGCGTTCCGGTGTTGCCCGCGACCGAAGGGCCCAGCAGCGTCGAGGACATCAAGGCGTTTTACGCCGAGCGGGGCGGCGCCATCATGATCAAGGCCCTCGCCGGTGGCGGTGGACGGGGAATGCGGAAGGTGAGCCGAGCCGGTCAGATCGAGCAGGCCTACCAACAGTGCGCCGCGGAAGCGCAACTCGGCTTCGGTGATCCCACACTGTTCGCCGAGGCGGCCCTCGATGCCGCGCGGCACATCGAGGTGCAGGTCGTGGGCGCCCCGGCCGGGCACCAGACGCATGCGCTGGCCCTGGGCGACCGCGACTGCAGCTGTCCAGCGGCGCTACCAGAAGCTGGTCGAAATCGCGCCAGCCCAAGGGCTTTCGGACGCGTTGCGCCGCTCGTTGCACCACGCCGCGGCCCGGCTGTGCGCCGGGGTGGGGCTGCGCGGGCTGGCCACGGTCGAATTCCTAGTCACCGGGGACAGGTTCGTCTTCCTCGAGGTCAATCCGCGCATCCAGGTCGAGCACCCGGTCACCGAGGAAACCACCGGGGTGGACCTTGTGGCCGTCCAACTGGCCATCGCCGGTGGCGCGTCGTACTACCAGCTGGGGCTCCCCGCCGGGATCGCCTCGGACGGCAGCGAAGTGATCGGCGAGCCGGCCGCCCGGCGGGGCATCGCGATTCAGGCCCGGGTCAACATGGAGACCTTCGCCACCGACGGGTCGGTGGTTCCGGCGGCGGGCACTTTGGCGGTGTTCTCGCCGCCGAGCGGTCCCGGTGTGCGCGTCGACACCTACGGCCGGCCGGGCCTGGTCACCAGCCCGCGGTACGACTCGCTGCTGGCCAAGGTCATCACCCACGTGCGCGGATCGTCTTGGCAGGCGGCGCTGCGCAAGGCCCGCACCGCGCTGGGCGAATTCGGCATCGAGGGAGTGCGCACGAACATCGGATTCCTGCGAGAGCTGCTGAGCGACAGCCGGATCCAGTTGGGCTGGGTGACGACGGATTTCCTCGACCAGAAGCTTCCCGAGCTGGCCGCCGCCGCGCTTTCCCACCAGCAGGACATCCGCGTGGCGCCGGTCGAGCTCTACCCCGGCGAGGAAGTGCTGCGGGCGCAGTTGGCCGGCACCGTGGTCGAGGTGGCCCCGGAGGGCGAGGTGTTCGGTGCCGGCGCCCAGCTGGTCGTCCTCGAGGCGATGAAGATGCAACATGTGCTTGCCGCGCCGGACGCGCTGCGGACGGTCCGGAGCCTGGTGACACCGGGCCAGGTCGTCGGAACCGCAGATCCGTTGCTGGTCTTCACCCGTAGCGCCGCCGGGACCGGTGGCGAATCATTCGCGGCGGCACTGGATCTCGATCGCTCACGCGCCGACCTCGACGAGGTCGCCCACCGGCATCTACTCACCCTTGACGAGGGCCGGCAGGCGGCCGTGGCCAAGCGGCACGCCCACGGTCGGCGCACCGCCCGGGAGAACATCGCCGACCTGGTCGACCCCGGCAGCTTCGTCGAATACGGCGGGCTGGCGATCGCCGCCCAGCGCAGCCGGCGCTCCGAAGAGGACCTGATCGCCAATACGCCGGCCGACGGCCTGGTCGCAGGCGTGGCCACCATCGGCGCGGATCGCTTCGGGCGAGCGGCGGCCGAGGCGGTCGTCGTGTCCTACGACTACACCGTGCTCGCCGGGACGCAGGGCATGCGCAATCACGCCAAGACCGACCGCGTGTTCGAGCTCGCAGCCCGAAAAGGCCTGCCGGTGGTGCTGTTTGCCGAGGGCGGCGGTGGCCGGCCCGGTGATACCGACGTCGGCGGCGCCGCCGGGCTGGACGTGCCGACCTTCCGGATGCTGGCCGGCCTCAGCGGCCGGGCGCCGCTGATGTCGATCGTCTCCGGCCGCTGCTTCGCCGGCAACGCCGCGCTGGCCGGGGTGTGTGACGTGATCATCGCGACCCCTGATGCCAACATCGGGATGGGCGGGCCGGCGATGATCGAGGGCGGCGGGCTGGGGGTGTACCCGCCGGAGGCGATCGGGCCGATCGATGTGCAGCGGCACAACGGCGTGGTCAGCCTGGTCGCCCGCGACGAGGCGCACGCGGTGTCACTGGCCAAGCAGTATCTGTCGTACTTCCAGGGCTCCCTACAAAGCGGCGTCCACGATTGGGAGGCGCCGGATCCGCGGCTGGCCCGGCATGTGGTCCCGGAGAACCGGTTACGGTCATACGACGTGCATCGCGCGATCGAGTCGATCGTGGATGTGGGTTCCGTGCTGGAACTGCGCGCCGACTACGGCGTCGGAATCGTCACCGCGCTGGTGCGCGTCGAGGGGGTGGCATACGGGCTGATCGCCAATAGCACGCACCACCTCGGCGGCGCGATCGACGCCGAGGCGGCCGACAAGGCGGGCGACTTTATCGCGCTGTGCGAGTCGTTTCGGTTGCCGGTGATCTCGCTGTGCGACACGCCCGGATTCATGGTCGGGCCGGACGCGGAAAAGGAAGCCGCCGTGCGCCGCTTCGGCCGGATGTTCGTCCTGGGCGCGAAACTGTCCGTGCCGCTGGGAATGATCATCCTGCGCAAGGGTTATGGGCTTGGCGCGATGGCGATGGCCGGCGGGTCCTTCCGCGCGCCGCAGTTCACCGTGGCCTGGCCGACCGGGGAGATCGGCGGCATGGGCCTGGAAGGGGCCGTGCGGCTCGGGTTCAGCAAAGAGCTTGAGGCCGAGGCGGACCCGCTCCAGCGCCAGCAGCTGTTCGACAAGCTCGTGGCGGCCGCCTACCAGCACGGGAAGGCGCTGCGGTCCGCCACCGCGTTCGAACTCGACGACGTCATCGACCCGGCAGACTCCCGGGCCTGGATCACCAGGCTCCCGGGAGGCTGAGGGTCATCCCGCTGTTATACGTGTCCGGAGCCGCAGCCAACACCGGGCAGACATCCGGTACCGCCCGGCACGCCGCCCGGTCCGGCGTTCTGGCCTCCGGAGCCGCAGCCGACGCCAGGCAGGCAACCCTGCCCGCCGGGGCCGCCGCCGGGCCCTTGATCCTGACCGCCGGAACCGCAGTTGCCGTTGGGGTCGCAGCCGCCGCCGCCCGGGTCGTCCTTGAAGACGACGTGCGTGGGCGCGGGGCCGGTCATCGCCGGTCCGGCAGCGTAAGCATCCGCGGCGGCCGCCGGGGCGGCGGCGATCGCCGCGGCGACCGCCCCGGCCACGACCAGTGGTTTCATGAGGTTTAGTTTGGCTAACATGCGTGTCGCATACCACGTCTACGCGCGCGTAAACATCGTCCGGGAAATCGGCCCAGTCGGGCCCACCAGCGCAACAGAAGGCACACCGCGATGACCTCATTGGATTTGACCGGCCGCACCGCGATCATCACCGGCGCCTCGCGCGGAATCGGGCTGGCGATCGCCCAGCAGCTGGCCGCCGCCGGCGCCGATGTGGTGCTGACCGCCCGCCAGCAAGAGGCGGCCGACGAGGCCGCGGCGCAAGTCGGCGAGAAGGCCGTCGGCGTCGGCGCGCACGCCGTCGACGAGGACGCCGCGCGGCGCTGCGTGGATCTCACCCTGGAACGCTTCGGCAGCGTCGACATCCTGATCAACAACGCGGGCACGAATCCGGCGTACGGTCCGCTGATCGAGCAGGACCATGCCCGCTTCACCAAGATCTTCGACGTCAACCTGTGGGCCCCGCTGCTGTGGACCTCGCTCGTGGTCAAGGCGTGGATGGGCGAGCACGGCGGGGCGATCGTCAACACCGCTTCGATCGGCGGCCTGCACCAGTCTCCGCTGATGGGCCTGTACAACACCACCAAGGCCGCATTGATCCACGTCACCAAGCAACTGGCGCTGGAACTCTCACCGCGCGTCCGAGTCAACGCCATCGCCCCGGGCGTGGTGCGCACCCGGCTGGCCGAGGCGCTGTGGAAGGAGCACGAGGACCCACTGGCGGCGACGATCGCGCTCGGACGCATCGGTGAGCCGGCCGATGTGGCGGGCGCCGTCGCGTTCTTGGTCTCGGATGCGGCGAGCTGGATCACCGGCGAGACGATGGTCATCGACGGTGGTCTGCTGCTCGGTCCCGCGCAGGGGTATCAGGCCCAATGAGTGCCGAAGCGGACCTGGCGGCGCGGGTCCGGACGCTGCTCGACGAGCACGACCCGGCCACCACCGGACCGCGGGAATTCCTTGGTGCACAGTATGATGCGGGGCTGGCCTGGGTGTACCTGCCGCAGGGCTTCGGCGGGCTGGGCCTGCCGCGGGCCGCGCAGGAGCTCGTCGACGCCCAGCTCGCCGCCGTGGGTGCGCCGGTGGGTGGGACCGTCAAGAATTACATCGGTATGGGCATGGCGGCGCCGACGATCGCGGCGTTCGGGACCGACGAGCAGAAGCGAAAGTTTCTGCGCCCGTTGTTCACCGGTGAACAGATCTACTGCCAATTGTTCAGCGAGCCCGGTGCCGGCTCGGACCTGGCCGGGGTGTCCACTCGCGCGGTCCGCGACGGGGATGACTGGATTGTCAACGGGCAGAAGGTATGGACGTCTCAGGCACAGCACGCGAACATGTCCATCCTCGTCGCCCGCACCGACCCGGGAGTGCCCAAACACTCCGGCCTCACGTACTTCCTGTGCGACATGACCCAGCCCGGCGTCGAGATCCGGCCGCTGCGCCAGATCACCGGCGAGGCGGAGTTCAACGAGGTGTTCCTCACCGACGTCCGGGTGCCGGACGCGAATCGGCTCGGCGCGGAGGGCGGCGGCTGGCGGGTCGCGACCACCACGCTCAACAACGAGCGCGTCGCCATCGGTACCCGCGCCGGAACGCCACGGGAGAGCGGCCATATCGGCAAGGTCACCGGAGCCTGGCGAAAGCAGCCGGCACTGCGCGACCCCGCGATGCACGACGAGCTGATGCGGCTGTGGGTCGACGCGGAGGTCCTTCGGCTGACGGGCGAACGGTATGCGCAGCAAGCCGAAAAAAACCCAGCGGGGCAGCCAGGACCTGAGGGTGCGGGCATGAAAGTGGCTTTCGCCCGCCTGGCCCAGGCGATCTCGGGATTCGAGATCGAGCTGCACGGCGAAGCGGGGCTGCGATATGACGACTGGACCATGCGCAGACCCGAAACGGTCGACCTGATCGGCCGCGAGCCCGGATACCGCTACCTGCGGGCGCGTGGCAACTCCATCGAGGGCGGCACGTCGGAAATCTTGCGCAACACCATCTCCGAACGAATCCTAGGCCTGCCGGGCGAACACCGGGTCGACAAGGAGGTTGCGTGGAAGGATCTGGACCGGTGAGCGACCTCCTGTACTCCGACACCGAGGAGGCGTTGCGGGACAGCGTTCGTCACCTGTTCGCCGACCGGTGCCCACCCGAATTGGTGGTTCGGGCCTACGACCCGGTGCCACAAGACTTTTCGGACATCTGGCGGACGCTGGCCGCCGATCTCGGGGTATCCGGACTGCTCGTGCCCGAGTCCCTCGGCGGCGCCGGCGCGTCTGCGCGCGAGGCCGCGGTCGTCATGGAGGAGGTCGGGCGAGCCGTTGCGCCGGTGCCGTTCCTGTCAAGCGCGGTCCTCGCCACCGTCGCGCTGCTGCGTGCCGGCGACACCGAGACGGTTTCCGCGCTGGCCCGGGGCGAGCTCACCGCGGCGCTGGTGGTGCCGCTGTCCACCGCGCCAGGCGACCCGCTCACGGGCGTGAGCGCCGGCGCCGACGGCCTGAGCGGACAGGTCGGCAGCGTCGCGGGAGCCGGCGAGGCCGACGTGCTGGTGGTGCCGGTAGCGACCCCCGGCGGGCTCGAGCTGCACATCGTGTCCGGGACGGCCGCGGGCGTGGAGGTGTCGCCGGTGGTGGCGCTGGACATGACCAGACCGCTTGCCAGCGTGCGGTTTTCGGGGGCCGCGTCGTCACGGGTCGGAGCGGCGGACTCCGGTGTGGCCGGAGCGCTTCAGACGGGCGCGGCGCTGCTCGCCTCCGAGCAACTGGGGGTGGCCCGGTGGTGTTTTGACACCACGCTGGCATATGCCAAGCAGCGCAAGCAGTTCGGCCGCACCATCGGCTCCTACCAGGCGATCAAGCACCGGCTCGCGGACCTGTGGTTTGAGGTCGGTGCGGCGACCGCGGTGGCACGGTACGCCGCCGACGCGTGCGCCCGCGGAGATGAAGACGCGGCCACCGCGGCGGCCATCGGGCAGGCCTACTGCAGCGGGGTCGCCGTGCACCTCGCCGAGGAGTGCGTGCAGCTGCATGGCGGCATCGGAATGACGTGGGAGTATCCGGCGCACCTATACCTCAAACGCGCCAAGAGCGATCAGTTGGCGCTCGGCACCGCCTATCGTCACCGCGCCCTATTGGCGAAGTTGGTCAACTTGCCGGCGTCGTGACGTGCGCCGTCGCTGTTAAGCCACATCTCTTCGGTGCGGTCGTGGAAGGTCACCAGCGCGACTGTGTCGTCACAGCGTCGCATCGCCGATTTGCTCATCCTGGCCCACACCGAGTGTCCGCCTTTGTGCCGCAACTCGACGAGGCGCTTGGCGCCCGTGCCGACCAGCGCGACCCAGCGGTCGTCGGCCGGCAGGCGGTAGAAGATGTCTTCGAAATTGATCGACAGGAACTCTTCGGGCGAGTAGCCCACCATGTCGCAGAACGAGCCGTTGGCGAACAGGATGGTTCCCTGGCGGTCGACCGCCAGGGCCGGAGCCGGTAGCCGTTCCAAGATGACCAACGCCGGCATTCGGTGGAGTTCGTCGATGGGCAACTGGTCGGGCGGCCTCGGGCTTCGGCGCTCAATGCGTGGATCGCCGGCGGCTGTGGGAATCTTCGTGATCACGGTCCCCCCGTCGTCGCCCCGGCATTTTGCCTCGATGCGGGAAAGGGGCGCTTTTTGGCTAAACGCGCCGTCAGCAAATATTATGGTAAGGCTCGAAAGAAGTCCATAGTTCGTTAGCCGTATTAGCTATTAGCCACATGCATAATTGATCCATGGGCCAGTCCAGGCTATCGGCAAGGATTTCCTAGCTCAATTTATTAGCTGAAAGCTCGAATTGTTTCTCGCCACACGATGGATGGCACCGCCACAGCAAACTGTCGTGCCGGGCTTCGCTAACTCTCCGAATGTACGCGGCATCGTCGCCGCGCCGCGGTAGCAACTGCCCCAGCCCAGGCTTCGCTAACTTCGGCCACCGCGCGACCCGGGCACCAGACAAGTTGCTTGCCTTTTGGGTGCGGCGATCGGCGACGTCCGCGCCGGGTTTTGCTCAAGGCGATCAATAATCTTTCGTTCGGCAGAGACCCTCGGCGACATATCGTTGGCTCACGCTGCCTCCGGCGCTGCTGCACAATCGGTTCCCGAGTCACCACCTGCGGAAATGGGGATAGCGAATGCGCGTGTTGCTGACGACATACGATTCGCGCGGGGGCGTCGAGCCGCTGGTCGGGCTCGCGGTGCAGCTGCGGGCGCTCGGCGCGGAGGTCCGCATCTGCGCGCCGCCGGATGACGAGTTCGCGGAGCGCGTGGCCGCTTTCGGCGTGCCGCTGGTGCCCTTCGGCGAGTCGGTGCGCGCGATCACGAGCGCGGCGGGGCCGCCGTCGGAGGAGCACCTGCGGCGGCACTTCGAGGAGTTGATCGCCGCACAGTTCGACACGGTCGCCGCCGCGGCGGAGGGGTGTGACGCGCTGGTCGCGGCGGGCCTGCTGCCGGCCGCGGCGGGCGCGCGGTCGGCGACCGAAAAGCTGGGCATCCATTACGTTTACGCGAGCTATCACCCGACCAACCTGCCGTCACCGCATCACCGGCCACCCTCGTTCTGGAGCTGGCCACTGCCACCGGGCGTGATCGACAACCGGGTGCTGTGGGACCTGGACGCCCAAAACGTGAATGCGCTCTTCGGCCCGACGCTGAACCGTCACCGGGCCGCGATCGGCCTGCCGCCGGTGCACCACGTCCGTGACCACGCCTTCACCGACCGCCCGTGGCTCGCGGCGGACCCGACGTTGGGCCCCTGGCAGGAGCCGACGGACCTCGACGTCGTCCAAACCGGCGCGTGGATGTTGCAGGACACGCGCACCCTGCCGGCCGAGCTGGTGGAGTTCCTGGACGCCGGCGCGCCACCGGTGTACGTGGGCTTCGGCAGCATGCCCTTGCGCGGCCCGACGGACATCGCCCGGGCGGCGATCGAGGCGATCCGGGCGCAAGGGCGCCGCGCGCTTCTCGCGCAGGGCTGGGCCGGCCTGGCCCCGATCGACGGCGGGGACGACTGCTATGCCGTCGGCGAGGTCAATCAGCAGTCGCTGTTCGGGCGCGTGGCCGCCGTGGTGCACCACGGCGGCGCGGGCACCACGACGACGGCCGCCCGCGCGGGCGCGCCTCAGGTGGTGGTGCCGCAGGGGGCCGACCAGTTGTACTGGGGGCGTCGGGTCAGCGAACTGGGCATCGGCACCGCGCACGTGGGATCGGCACCGACCGCCGGGGCGCTGTCGGCGGCGCTCACCACGGTGCTGTCCGACGAGACCCGGGCGCGAGCGAGCGCCGTGGCAGGCACCATCCGCACCGACGGGGCGGCGGTGGCGGCGACACTCCTGCTCGAGACGATCAGCCGGGAAGGCGCCGCCAGCCTAGCGCGATAGCGCCGACCCGAAGAGCTCCGTCATCGCCGCCCAGTGCCGCTCGTCGGCGGCGGCGTCGTAGGGCGGGTTGTCCGGGACCGCGAACCCGTGGGCGGCCGGGTACCACTCGATGGTGTGCGCCACCCCGGCCGCCGTCAGCGCCTTGTCGAGCTGCTCGCCGTGATCGGCCGTGAAGGACGCGTCGTTTTCCGCGCCACCCACATACACCGTGGCGCTAATCCGGTCGGCCAGCAGGTGCGGGCTGTCCGCGCCGTCGGTCACCAGCCCACCGCCATGGAAGGACGCCGCGGCGGCGACGCGGTCCGGCAGGCGGCCGGCCACCACCACCGCGGTCCGCCCGCCCATGCAGTAGCCGCAGACGCCGAATCGCTCGCCGGACACCTCGGCGCGGGCGGCCAGGTAGTCGAAGAACGCGCCGGCATCGCCGGCCATCTTGTCCTGTGTGATGCCGCCGATCATGGAGAACAGGCGCGTGCGCTCTCGCTCGTCGCCGAACACGGTGGCCATGTCGAACGGGGCCCAGTCGCCGCTGCGGTAGTACACGTCGGGAAGCAGCACCGCATAACCGAATCCGGCGAGCTTGGCGGCCATCTCGTCGAAGGTGTCGCGCACCCCGCCGGCGTCGCAGTACATGACTATTCCTGGCCAGGGGCCCGGCCCCTGGCCCTCGGGCCCTTCGGGGGTGAACAGGCTGACGGGGCAGGAGCCGTCGGGAGTGGTGACGCTGTCGTTGATCTTCGGCATGGCCTCCGTTCTACTCCTGAGGTCTGGACGCAGATTTTTCGGCGTCGACCCGCCGCGCCCGGCTCCGCCGGGCTCGCGATCGCCGCTAAGATTTTTCGGCGTCGACCCGCCGCGCCCGGCTCCGCCGCGCTCGCGATCGCCGCTAAGCTGACCGCGTGCGGATCCCGACGCCCTACGAGGACCTGCTGCGCTTCGTGCTCGAGCGGGGCGCGGCGAAATCCGACCGCACCGGCACCGGAACCCGCAGCCTGTTCGGCCAGCAGTTGCGCTACGACCTGTCGACCGGATTCCCGTTGCTGACCACCAAAAAGGTGCATTTCAAATCGGTGGTCTACGAGCTGCTGTGGTTCTTGCGCGGCGACTCCAACGTCGCCTGGCTGCACGAGCACGGCGTCACCATCTGGGACGAATGGGCGAGTGACACAGGCGATCTCGGGCCCATCTACGGCGTGCAGTGGCGGTCCTGGCCGACCCCGACCGGCGAGCGCGTCGACCAGATCAGCGCCGCCTTGGAGCTGCTGCGTACCGACCCGGATTCGCGCCGCATCATCGTGTCGGCGTGGAACGTCGGCGAAATCCCGCAGATGGCGCTGCCGCCGTGTCACGCGTTCTTCCAGTTCTACGTGGCCGACGGCCGGCTGAGCTGCCAGCTCTACCAGCGCAGCGCGGACCTGTTCCTCGGGGTGCCGTTCAACATCGCCAGCTACGCGCTGCTCACCCATATGATGGCCGCCCAGGCCGGCCTCTCGGTCGGCGAGTTCGTGTGGACGGGCGGTGACTGTCACATCTACGACAACCACGTCGAACAGGTGCGGCTGCAGCTCGGCCGCGAGCCGCGGCCCTACCCGGAACTCGTTCTGGTGCACAAGGATTCGATCTTCGACTACACCTACGACGATGTCGTCGTGAAGAACTACGATCCGCACCCGGGGATCAAAGCTCCCGTCGCGGTATGACCCGCGCCGGCGGCGATGCAGAGCGAAGCGATGAGGAGAAGCGGCGCTCGTCCACCGTGGGCCTGGTCTGGGCTCAGTCGACGTCCGGTGTGATCGGGCGCGGCGGCGACATCCCGTGGCGGGTGCCCGAGGACCTGACCCGCTTCAAACAGGTGACCATGGGCCACACGGTGGTGATGGGCCGGCGGACCTGGGAGTCGCTGCCGGCCCGGGTTCGACCGCTGCCGGGCCGGCGAAATGTCGTCCTGTCCCGGCAGCCTGATTACGTGGCCAACGGAGCCGAAGTGCTCGATTCGCTGGGGGCCGCGCTGACCGAGCCGGAGGCGTGGGTGATCGGCGGCGAGCAGATCTACCTGCTCGGGCTGCCGCTGGCCACCCGCTGCGAGGTCACCGAGGTCGAAATCGACCTGCCGCGCGACGACGGCGACGCGCTGGCCCCGGTGCTCGACGAGGCGTGGCTGGGCGCGACGGGGGACTGGCAGGTCAGCCGCACGGGCCTGCGCTACCGGTTTCACACGTACCGTCGGCAGTGAGCGGTGGTGCCGGCGGCCCCGCCCGCTTGAACGGCTTGACCTGACATACTCGGTACTCGGGGGGTCGGTCTCACGGGTCTGTTAGGCGTTTTCTAAAGGGGGGAATTTTGGCAGTGATAACCGAACCCGCTAGGACGTTTTCTCGCGTGTTCAGGGGCTACGATCCGGGCGCGGTCGACGCCTCCATCGAGGCTTTGACCGCCAAGCAGCAGTTGCTGCTCAACGACGTCAGGAGCTTAGAGGCGCGGCTGACGCAATCCGGCGACGAAGCGGCGGCGCTGCGGAAGGAGGTCGCCGTCCTCGCCGACACCTCGCCTTCGCCGCACGCGGTGCAACTGCGGATGGCGAACATGCTGCGGCGCACGGTCGACGAGGTTTCCCAGCTGCAGGCCGAGGCGCGTGCCGAGGCGGAGGCGGTGATCGCGTCGGCGGAGGCCGAGGCCGAGGCCTCCCGGCGCGAGCACGAGGAGCGGTTGGCGCAGCTGACCGCGCGGCGCGAAGCCCTCGAGGCCGACTACGACGAAACGAAGAAAAAGCTCGAGGCGGAACTGGCCGGCATGCGCGCCGAAACCGAACGGGCGATCGACGAGGCGTGGCGCGACGCCCGGCGGGAGGCCGATCATTACCGCGAGCAGGCCCGGCGGGCAGCGGACGAGGCGAGTCAGCAGCGAATCAAGATCCTGGAGCAATTGGAGCGCGTATATCGCGACCTGGAATCCGTTCCGGCCGCCCTCGCGTCGGCATACCAAGAACACAAGGATTTGCCCGAGGCGAGCGTCGTCGTGCCGCTGGATGAGAAAGTCAGCACGGGGTGAACCCTTAGCCTTGCCGCGAAGGGCGGCCGAAACGCGGTATTCTCGGCGCCGTGCCGATCGGGAACCGCACGCTGACCGCCGCGCAGGCTCGGCGCTTAGCCGTTGCGGCACAAGGTTTTAGCGAGCCGCGGCCCGGCGGCCCGATCACCCGCGCGCATCTGAAGAGCCTGATCTCGAGAATCCAAGTGCTGCAGCTGGATTCGGTATCGGTCGCGGTGCGCGCCCATTACGCGCCGGTGTTCAGCCGGCTCGGGCCCTACGACCGTGACGTGGTGGACCGCGCCGCCTGGTCTCATACGGCGCGCTCGCCGCGGCTGCTGGTCGAGTACTGGGCACACGAAGCCGCGCTGATGGCCGTCGACGACTGGCCACTGCTGCGGTGGCGGATGCGCCAATACAGCCACGGCCGGTGGGGCACCCACATCGTCAAGGCCAATCCCCAACTCGCCGAGGACATCCTCGCCGCCGTCGCCGAGCTCGGACCCAGCACCGCCGGGCAGATCGAGGCGCACCTGGCCGCCGAGCCGCGCCGGAAAAAGGGCACCTGGTGGACCCGCAGCGACACCAAGTGGGTCGCCGAGGCGCTGTTCGCCTCCGGCGCGCTCACCACGGCCACCCGGGTGGGCTTCGCGCGTCACTACGACCTGGTGGAGCGGGTGCTGCCGCGCAGCGTGCTGGCCCGCGAGGTCGACGACGACGAGGCCGTCCGCGAGCTCACGCTGCGGGCCGCCACCGCGCTGGGCGTCGGCACCGAGGCCGACATTCGGGATTATTTCCGGCTGTCGGCCCAGCAGGTCAAGCCCGCGATCGCCGACCTGCTGGCCGCGGGCGAGATCGAACGGGTCGACGTCGACGGCTGGTCCGCGCCAGCGTACCTGCGGGCGGGCCGGACGGTGCCGCGCCGGGACCGCGGCACCGCGCTGCTGTGCCCGTTCGACCCGTTGATCTTCTTCCGGCCCCGCGTCGAGCGGCTGTTCGGCTTTCACTACCGCATCGAGATCTATGTGCCCGCCGACAAGCGCCAGTACGGCTACTACGTGTGGCCGCTGCTGATGGACGGCCGGCTGGTCGCGCGGGTCGACCTCAAGGCCGACCGGGCCACCAATTCCCTGCGCGTCGTGGGCGCGTTCGGCGAGCCCGCCGTGCCGCGGGCCTCGGTCGCCGCGGCGCTGGCCGGCGAGCTGGAATCGATGGCGTCATGGCTGGGGCTGGGCGGGGTAAGCGTCTCCCGCCGGGGCGACCTGGCCGCCGACCTGCGGGCGGTCAGCTGATGCGGGCAACGGACAAAGAGCTCAAGGACACGCTGTGGAAGGCGGCCAACAAGCTGCGCGGCTCGCTTTCGGCCAGCCACTACAAGGACGTCATCCTCGGGCTGGTGTACCTCAAACATGCCTCCGATTCGTACTGGAACATGTTGGCGCACAACGCTGAATCGCCGAACATTGGCCGCCTTGTCGACGACGCGATGGAGGCCGCAGAGCTGCCGCGGCTGTACGAAAACCTCGACCGGCGCCGGCTCGGTGAGCTGGTGCGCCTGCTCGACGGCGCGCGGTTCGATCGGCGCGACGGACGGCGCGCGCGGGACCTGCTGGGCGAGGTGTACGAGTACTTCCTGTGCAATTTCGCCCGGGCGGAGGGAAGGCGCGGCGGCGAATTCTTCACCCCGCCCAGCGTCGTGCGGGTGATCGTCGAGGTCCTCGAACCGACCCGCGGGCGGGTGTACGACCCGTGCTGCGGTTCGGGCGGGATGTTCGTTCAGACCGAGCAGTTCATCGCGGAGCACGACGGCGATCCCGCCGAAGTCACAATCTACGGGCAGGAGAGCGTCGAGCAGACCTGGCGGATGGCCAGGATGAACCTCGCCGTCCACGGCATCGACGACACGGGCCTGGGGGCGCGGTGGGGCGATACGTTCGTCGACGACAAGCACGCCGGCGTGCAGATGGACTACGTGATGGCCAACCCGCCGTTCAACATCAAGGATTGGGCCCGCGACGAACGAGACCCGCGCTGGCGCTTCGGTGTTCCGCCCGCCACCAACGCGAACTACGCCTGGATTCAGCACATCCTGTCCAAGTTGGCCCCCGGTGGGAAGGCCGGTGTGGTGATGGCCAACGGCTCGATGTCGTCCAACGCGGTCGGGGAAGGCGACATCCGGGCGCGGATCGTCGAGGCGGACCTGGTGTCGTGCATGGTGGCGCTGCCCGGGCAGCTGTTCCGCAGCACCGGAATTCCGGTGTGCCTGTGGTTCTTCGCCCGGGACAAGGCCGAGCGGGCGGGCCGGGTGCTGTTCATCGACGCCCGCGGGCTCGGCTACCTGGTGGATCGCGCGGAGCGCGCACTGACCGGCGAGGAGGTCGTCCGCATCGGCGACACCTACCACGCGTGGTGCGGATCGGAGTCCGCCGCCGCCAAAGGCCTTGCGTACCAAGATGTCCCGGGGTTCTGCAAATCCGCGTCGCTGGACGACATCCGGGACGCGGGCTACGCGCTCACGCCGGGACGCTATGTGGGTGCGCCTGCCGCGGACGACGACGGGGAGCCGGTCGACGCCAAGATCGCCCGGTTGACCGACGACCTGGTGGCGGCGCTCGACGAATCCGCGCGGCTGGACCAGGTCGTGCGCGAACAGGTGGAGCGCCTGCGGTGAAGGCCAAGCTGGGCGACCATCTCGACTTCAGCAGCGGGACCAGCCTGCCGGTACGAGTATCGGACGGGCGCTTTCGCGTTTACGGCGCCAACGGGGCGATCGGCTATGCGGCGCAACGCAATGCGAGCGGCCCCCTGATCGTGCTCGGGCGCGTCGGATCGTATTGCGGCAGCCTGCGGTACTGCGATTCAGACGTCTGGGTCACCGACAACGCGCTGGTGTGCCGGGCCAAGGACCCGCAGGAGACGCGGTATTGGTATTACGCGCTGCACACCTGCGGGCTCAACGGACACCGAGCCGGATCGGGACAGCCCCTGCTCAACCAGACGATCCTGCGTGAGATTTCGGTGTCGACCGTCGCTGCTCCGCACCGCCGCCGGGTCGCCGAGTTGCTCGGTGCCCTCGACGACAAAATCGCCGCCAACGAACGCGTGATCGCGGCCGCCGAGAGTCTGATGGTCGCCACCGCGGAGTCGGTGTCGGACTGTGTGCCACTGTCCGGCCTGGCTGTCCGGTCGACGGACATTCTCAGCGCGCCCGAGTTCGACGACGCGGTGGCCCACTTCAGCCTGCCGGCGTTCGACGACGGCGCGAAACCCCGGCTCGTCGCCGCTGGGTCCGTGAAGAGCGCCAAGTTTCTCCTGTCGGCGCCGTGCGTATTGTTCGCGAAGCTGAATCCCAGGATTCCGCGCATCTGGGACGTGGTGAGCCTGCCCCCGCACATGGCTTTGGCCAGCACGGAGTTTGTCGTGTTGCGGCCGATCGGCGTCGACACGTCGGCGCTGTGGTCGGCGCTGCGACAACCCGACGTCGTTGCGACGTTGCGGCAGCGGGCCGCCGGGACGTCGGGCAGTCACCAGCGCGTCCAACCGCGCGACCTGCTCGAGGTTCGGGTCCGCGACGTCCGGCGCTTGGCGCCCGCGGCGGCGCGGACAATCACTGGCCTGGGCGGACTGTGTCACGCGCGTCGCGCCGAATCCGTGCGGTTGTCGGCCTTCCGCGACGCCCTGCTCCCGCTGCTGACGTCGGGTGAGGTCCGGGTCAGGGACGCCTCAGCGCCGAAACTGCGCTCAGCGCACCCGATCGGGCCCAATACACGCGCTGGGCGCAGGCTCGGCGAGACCCGCGCAGGCGCGGATCGATAAGGTGAGCCCGTGGCCGAGACCGCGCCGCTGCGCGTGCAACTGATCGCCAAGACGGAGTTCCTGGCGCCGCCGGACGTGCCGTGGACGACCGACGCCAACGGCGGCCCCGCGCTCACCGAGTTCGCCGGCCGGGCCTGCTATCAGAGCTGGTCAAAGCCCAACCCCAAAACCGCGACCAACGCCGGCTACATCACGCACATCATCGACGTCGGGCACTTTTCGGTGCTCGAGCACGCGACCGTGTCGTTCTACATCACCGGCCTCTCGCGATCGTGCACCCATGAGCTGATCCGGCACCGACATTTCTCCTACTCGCAGCTGTCGCAACGCTATGTGCCGGAGGGGGACTCGCGCGTCGTCATCCCGCCGGGCATGGACGACGACCCCGAGCTGCAGCGGATCCTGACGGCCGCCGCCGACGCCAGCCGAGCCACCTACGCCGAGCTGCTGGCGAAGCTGGAAGCCAAGTTCGCCGACCAGCCGAGCGCTGTGTTGCGCCGCAAGCAGGCGCGCCAGGCCGCCCGGGCGGTGCTACCCAACGCCACCGAGACCCGCATCGTCGTCACCGGGAACTACCGCGCGTGGCGGCACTTCATCGCCATGCGCGCCAGCGAGCACGCCGACGTCGAAATCCGGCGCCTGGCCATCGAGTGCCTGCGCCAGCTCGTCGACGTGGCGCCCGCGGTGTTCGCCGATTTCGAGGTCTCCACCCTGGCCGACGGCACCGAGGTCGCGACGAGTCCCCTGGCCACGGAGGCCTGAGCTGCAGCCTTCGCCGCGAGGGTGCGCAAATGTACGGGCTTCGCGGCGTGTCGCGGTACAAACACGCGCGCTCGCGCGGCTGCTGAATGGGTTTGGCGCCGCCAGGTAACCTGAAGACCGTGAGCACCGTCGGATTCGACGTCCCCGCCCGGTTGGGAACCCTGCTGACCGCGCTGGTAACGCCCTTCGCCGCCGATGGCGCCCTGGACACCACCGCCGCGGCGCAACTGGCAAACCACCTGGTGGACGCGGGTTGCGACGGCCTGGTGGTCTCCGGAACCACCGGCGAGTCGCCGACCACCACGGACGACGAGAAACTCGCGCTGCTGCGTGCCGTGCTGGAGGCGGTGGGCGACCGGGCCCGCGTCATCGCCGGCGCGGGCACCTACGACACGGCCCACAGCGTCCGGCTGGCCAAGGCCTGCGCGGCCGAAGGCGCGCACGGACTTCTGCTGGTCACGCCGTACTACTCGAAGCCCCCGCAGTCCGGGCTGATCGCGCATTTCACCGCCGTCGCCGACGCGACCGAACTGCCGGTGCTGCTCTACGACATCCCGCCACGCTCGGTGATACCGATCCAGACCGAGACCATCCACGCGCTGGCCGCCCACCCGAACATCGTCGGAATCAAGGACGCCAAGGCCGATCTGCACAGCGCTGGCCAGATCATGGCCGAAACCGGACTGGCCTACTACTCCGGCGACGACGCGCTGAACCTGCCGTGGCTGGCCATGGGCGCCACCGGCTTCATCAGCGTGATCTCGCACCTGGCGGCGGGCCAGCTGCGGGAGTTGTTGTCCGCCTTCGGCTCCGGGGACATCGCGACCGCCCGCAAGATCAATGTCGCGGTCGCCCCGCTGTGCAACGCCATGGCCCGCCTCGGCGGAGTGACCATGTCGAAGGCGGGACTGCGCCTGCAGGGCATCGAGGTCGGTGACCCCCGGCTGCCGCAGATGCCGGCGACGCCGGAACAGATCGAGGCCTTGGCCGCCGACATGCGCGCGGCCTCGGTGCTCAGGTGAGTCAGAGGGTGGCCGGCAAGTGGATGTAGACCTCGCCCCACCGGGTCCTCTGACTCCGGGCGGGATGCGGGTCACCGCGCTGGGCGGCATCAGCGAAATCGGCCGCAACATGACGGTTTTCGAGCACCTGGGCCGGCTGCTGATCATCGACTGCGGGGTGATGTTCCCCACCCACGACGAGCCCGGCGTCGACCTGATCCTGCCGGACCTGCGCCACATCGAGGACCGGCTCGACGACGTCGAGGCGCTGGTGCTGACCCACGCGCACGAGGACCACATCGGGGCGATCCCCTTCCTGCTCAAGTTGCGCCCCGACATCCCGGTCGTCGGCTCGAAGTTCACCTTGGCGCTGGTCGCCGCCAAATGCCGCGAGCACCGCATCAAGCCGGTCTTCGTCGAGGTCACCGAGGGGCAGCGCAGCACGCACGGCGTCTTCCAGTGCCAATACTTCGCCGTCAACCACTCCATCCCCGATGCGCTGGCCATCGCCGTCCACACGGGCGCTGGAACCGTGCTGCACACCGGCGACATCAAGCTCGACCAGCTTCCGCTCGACGGGCGGCCCACCGACCTGCCCGGCATGTCCCGGCTGGGCGACGCGGGCGTGGACCTGTTGCTGTGCGACTCGACGAATTCCGAGATCCCCGGTGTCGGGCCTTCGGAAAGCGAGGTGGGCCCGACTTTGCACCGGCTGATCCGGGGCGCCGACGGCCGCGTGATCGTGGCGTGCTTCGCCTCCAATGTCGACCGGGTGCAGCAGATCATCGATGCCGCAGTGGCATTGGGCCGCCGGGTGTCGTTCGTCGGGCGCTCCATGGTGCGCAACATGGGCATCGCCCGGGAACTGGGTTTCCTGCGCATCGACGACTCCGACCTCCTCGACATCTCCGCGGCCGAGATGATGGCGCCCGAACGGGTGGTGTTGATCACCACGGGCACCCAGGGCGAGCCGATGTCGGCGCTGTCCCGGATGTCGCGCGGCGAGCACCGCAGCATCACGCTGACGTCGGAGGATCTGGTGATCTTGTCGTCTTCGCTGATACCCGGCAACGAGGAAGCGGTGTTCGGCGTCATCGATGAGCTGGCCAAGATCGGGGCCCGTGTCGTCACCAACCAGCAAGTGCGCGTGCACGTTTCCGGTCACGCGTACGCGGGCGAGCTGCTCTTCCTCTACAACGGGGTGCGGCCGCGCAACGTGATGCCGGTCCACGGCACCTGGCGGATGCTGCGCGCCAACGCCAAGCTGGCGGTGCGCGCCGGGGTGCCCGAGGACTCAATCCTGTTGGCGGAGAACGGCGTCAGCGTCGACCTGATGGCCGGCAAGGCCTCCATTGCCGGGGCCGTGCCGGTGGGCAAGATGTTCGTCGACGGGCTGATCACCGGCGACGTCGGCGACATCACCCTGGGGGAGCGGCTCATCCTGTCGTCGGGCTTCGTCGCGGTGATCGTGGTGGTGCAGCGGGGCACCGGGCGTCCGGCCGCTGTGCCGCAACTGCTTTCGCGCGGGTTCTCCGAAGACGCCAAGGCGCTCGAGCCGGCCGTGCGCAAGGTCGAGGCGGAGCTGGAGCAGCTGGCCGCCGACAACGTGACGGATCCCGTCCGAATCGCCCAGGGCGTGCGCCGCACGGTCGGTAAGTGGGTCGGCGACACCTATCGCCGGCAGCCGATGATCGTGCCGACGGTCATCGAGGTCTAGGTTTTCTCCGCGTACGCCGACCATTCCAGCTGTGAGGCCTCGAGTTTGCGCCCGGCGGGCCGCACGTAGCGCTGCACGAGGTCGTCGGGGCCGGCCTGCTCCGCCAGCCGCCAGCCGTACTCTCCGATGAACCCGGCGACCTCCTCGGGCTGCAGGCCGAAATGCCATAGCTGGTGACGCTCGCGGACGTTGCGATACAGCGTCCGGGTGCCATACCGATTGCTGCCGTCGATGAAGTCCCGGCGGACATAGGTGAACACGAACCTGCTGCCCGGCGCGGCCGCGCGCAGTCCCTCCAGCGTTCGCCGGACACCGTCTTCGGTGAGGTATTGGGTCACGCCCTCGCAGATGAAGAAGGCCCGGTAGTCGGTGCGATAGCCGTGCTCGGCCAGCGAAGTGAGTAGGTCGTCGCGCTCGAAGTCCAACGCCACCAACCGAACCGACAGCGGCAGCTCGCCGAGCACCCGGCGCACCGTCTTGACCTTCCGCGCGATGTTGACCGGCAGGTCCACCTCGAAGACCGGGAGCCGGACCCGCCGTGTCAGCCGGTAGGAGAGGGTGTCCAGGCCGGCCCCGAGGATCACCACCGCGTCGATTTGATCGAGCGCCTCTTCGAGCTTGTCGTCGATGAAGCGCTTGCGGCAGGCCAGATTTGCCCACAGCCCGGGGCCGGTGAGCTCCGACGCGCGAATCATCAGGCGGCGGGCCGGGCCCCAGCGCGTCGCGCCGGCAAGCAAACGCATCGGTGCCGGCAAGAACAGTTCCGCCAGGTCGTCGTCCACCAGACGGCGCCCGGGCGGCTCGTTGTGTTCGACGGCCGCCAACACCATTGGGCCAAATGCGGTCTGCGCCACGGGATTTCGCGCCATGAGCTACTACTTGTTCAAAAAGCCCGCGTCGACGGGCAAGGTGACGCCGGTGATGTAGCGGGCCTGGTCGGACACCAGCCACGCCACCGCGTTGGCGATGTCTTCGGCCTGCAGCACTTCCACCGGCAGCGCATTGCCCAAGCTGCGCGGCTGGTCGGTCTGGGCGGCCATCTTGGCCAGCCACTCTCGAGTGAACTCGTTGTTGATCATTGGGGTTTCGACGCCGGTTGGATGGATCGAGTTGACCCGGATATTTTGAGCTGCAAGCAGATTCGCGTATATCCGCATCAACCCCACTACGCCGTGCTTGGCGGCCGCATAGCCGACGGAGCCGGCATCGGGACTGCCCACACCGGCCAGTCCGGCGGCCGAACTGATCAACACGATCGACCCGCCGCTGCCTTGCTTGACCATGGTCGGTATCGCGACCTTGATCGTATTGTAGACGCCGGTGAGGTTGACGTCGATGACGTCGCGCCAGCCGTCGTCACCGGATTGCATCGGCGCGATACCGGCATTGGCGACGACGATGTCCAGCCGACCGAACTCGTCGAGGCCGGCCTGCAGCGCGGCGGCGAGCGAGTGCCGATCGCGGACGTCGCCCTGCTTGGCCACGATGCGGGCGCCGGTGTCCTCGACGAGCTTCACGGTGGCCGCCAGGTCGTCCGGGGTGGCCAGGGGATAGGGGACGCTGGCGATCTGCTCGCACAGGTCGACCGCGATCACGCTCGCGCCGTCGGCGGCCAGGCGCACCGCGTGTGCGCGGCCCTGGCCGCGTGCGGCCCCGGTGATGAACGCGACTTTCCCTTCCAATGGGCCCCCTCGGGGGCCACCTGGGGACACGCCACTCATGCGCGCAGCCGGCCCTTGCCCGGATCGCCCGCGGAAATCGGCTGCAGCATCTTGATGTCCGGCGCCCCGGCGAGGTGCTCGCCGGCCGCCGTGAACAACTTGGTGATCGCCGGGGCGGTGCTGTGCACCTTGAGCGCTTCTTCGTCGGCCCATTGCTCGACGAACACGAAGGTTTCGCCGGTTTGGTGCAGCGAGTACAGCTGGCAGCCCGGCTCGTCGTGGACTTCTGCAACCGCGTTGGTCAGGATGTCGCGGACGGTGTCGACCGATTCGGGTTTGACGGTCATGGTGGCGACGACGACGACGGGCATGCTAGGGCCTCCTGGGCGCTTCAGGGGTGGGTGACGGCATGACTCTTATTGCGGGATGTTCACCGCTTGTCCACCCTACTCAGGCCCGGTCAACCGCATCGCCCGCCGGGCGACGGTCACCCGTGTGGCGGGTGGTGTAGATGAGGCATTTGCGACTACCCTTGCCTTCATGCCCAGTAAGACCGCCGCCCGCTCCGGAACCCGAACGAGCAGGTCAAAGGCCACTTCGCGGGGTAGGTCCCGAACTGCGCGACCGGCAGCGCCCCGCAAGAGGGCCAGCAGGCCCGCCAAACGCCGCAACCATTCGCTGCTGGTCGCCACCGGGCTGACCTGCGGCCGGGCCATGCGCGCCACCTGGCTGATGGCCGCCCGGGGCACCGGCGGCGCCGCGCGGTCCATCGGGCGGGCCCGCGACATCGATCCCGGACACCGCCGCGACGGGATCGCGCTGGTGCTGCTCGGCCTTTCCGTCGTGGTCGCCGCGAGCTCGTGGTTCGACGCCGCCCGGCCCGTCGGCGCCTGGGTGGACACGGTGTTGCGGACCTTCATCGGCTCGGCCGTGCTGGCCCTGCCGGTGGTCACCGCCGCGGTGGCGGTGGTGCTGATGCGGACCCAGCCCAACCCGGATGCGCGGCCGCGGCTGGTCCTGGGCGGCAGCCTGATCGCCCTGTCGGCGCTCGCCCTGCGACACCTGTGGTCGGGTTCGCCGGAAGACCCCGAATTGCGGCGCCGCGCGGCCGGATTCATCGGCTTCGCCATCGGCGGGCCGCTGTCGGACGGGCTGACGCCCTGGATCGCCGCGCCGCTGTTGTTCATCGGCTTCATGTTCGGGCTGCTGTTGCTCACCGGGACCACGATCCGCGAGGTGCCCGACGTGGTGCGCGCCCTGTTCGGCGCCCGGCTGGTCGACGATGACGACGTCGCTTACGACTACGCGGACGAGTTCGACGACGACAACCAACACCGCGACGACTTCTCCGACGGCTACTACGACGAGTCCCCGGAAGAAGTGCCGCAGGCGTGGCCGTCGGCCGCCGCCGCGCAGGCCGCCCTCGACGAACCGATCGCGGACGACTCTCCCACCATCCCGGAACCCGGGCGAAGCCGCCGTCGCGCCAAAAAGCGGGAAACCCAGATCCTGGACCGGGTGGTCGAGGGACCCTACAACCTGCCGTCGCTGAGCCTGCTGGTCGCCGGCGACCCGCCCAAGAAGCGCAGCGCCGCCAACAATCTCATGGCCGACGCCATCAGCGAGGTGCTCAACCAGTTCAAGGTCGACGCCGCCGTCACCGGCTGCACGCGCGGGCCCACCGTCACCCGCTACGAGGTCGAGCTGGGACCCGGCGTCAAGGTGGAGAAGATCACCGCGCTGCAGAAGAATATCGCCTACGCCGTGGCCACCGAGAGCGTCCGGATGCTGGCCCCGATCCCCGGCAAGTCCGCCGTCGGCATCGAGGTGCCCAACACCGACCGGGAGATGGTGCGGCTCGCCGACGTGCTCACCGCGTCGTCGACCCGCCGCGACCACCACCCACTGTTGATCGGCCTGGGCAAGGACATCGAGGGGGACTTCATCTCGGCCAACCTGGCCAAGATGCCGCACCTGCTGGTCGCCGGCTCCACCGGATCCGGCAAGTCCAGCTTCGTGAACTCCATGCTGGTGTCGCTGCTGACCCGGGCCACCCCGGAAGAGGTCAGGATGATCCTCATCGACCCGAAGATGGTGGAACTGACGCCGTACGAAGGCATTCCGCACCTGATCACCCCGATCATCACCCAGCCGAAGAAGGCGGCGGCCGCGCTGGCCTGGCTGGTCGAGGAGATGGAGCAGCGCTACCAGGACATGCAGGCCTCCCGGGTGCGCCACATCGACGACTTCAACGAGAAGGTGCGATCCGGCGCCATCACGGCCCCGCTGGGCAGCCAGCGCGAATACCGGCCCTACCCCTACGTCGTGGCGATCGTCGACGAGCTGGCCGACCTGATGATGACCGCGCCGCGCGACGTCGAGGACGCCATCGTGCGGATCACCCAGAAGGCCCGCGCCGCGGGCATCCACCTGGTGCTGGCCACCCAGCGCCCGTCGGTGGACGTCGTCACCGGCCTGATCAAGACCAACGTGCCGTCCCGGCTGGCGTTCGCGACGTCGTCGCTGATCGACAGCCGGGTGATCCTGGACCAGGCCGGCGCGGAGAAGCTCATCGGCATGGGCGACGCCCTGTTCCTGCCGATGGGCGCCAGCAAGACCGTCCGGCTGCAGGGCGCCTTCATCACCGACGATGAGATCCACGCCGTCGTCAACGCCTGCAAGGACCAGGCCGAACCCGAATACACCGACGGCGTCACCACCGCCAAGCCCACCGGCGAACGCGCCGACGTCGACCCCGACATCGGTGACGACATGGACGTGTTCCTGCAGGCCGTCGAGCTGGTGGTGTCCAGTCAATTCGGCTCCACCTCGATGCTGCAGCGCAAACTGCGCGTCGGCTTCGCCAAGGCGGGCCGGCTGATGGACCTGATGGAGACCCGCGGCATCGTCGGGCCCAGCGAGGGCTCCAAGGCGCGCGAGGTGCTGGTCAAGCCCGACGAGCTGGCCGCGACGCTGGCCGCGATCCGGGGCCTGGCCGGGTCAGACGACGCGACCGACGACTAGCGCCTAGAGCACCAGCAGCATCCGGGAGTTGCCCAGGATGTTGGGCTTGACGTAGCTCAGGTCCAGGAATTCGGCGACACCGATGTCGTAGGAGCGGCACATCTCCTCGTACACCTCGGCGGTGACGGGCGTTCCCTCGATCTCGCTGAACCCGTGCCGGGCGAAGAACTCGGTCTCGAACGTCAGCACGAACAGCCGCTGCAGCTGCAGTTCGCGCGCGACCTCCAACAGCCGGTTGACGATCGTGTGGCCGATGCCGTGGCCGGTCACCGCCGGGTCGACGGCGACGGTGCGGATCTCGCCGAGGTCGGACCACAGCACGTGCAGCGCCCCGCAGCCGACCACCCTGCTCTCGTACTCGGCCACCCAGAATTCCTGGACGGCTTCGTACAGGGTCACGAGGTTCTTTTCCAGCAGGATGCGTCCGGCATAGGTGTCGACGAGCTGTTTGATCGCGGGAATGTCGGACGTTCGCGCGCGCCGGACCACGGGCAGGTAGTCGCCTGAGCTATCGGTCACGGGTAACAGTATCGGCAACGGCGATGGGCGCGCTGGTCAACCGCTATTCTGTTGCCGTGTCGGCACAGCCTGAAACGGGTCCGCTAACGGGACCGCCGGGCCGTGCCCGCATCGCCAACCTCGCCAACATCCTGACCCTCTTGCGGCTGGTGCTGGTCCCCGTTTTCCTGCTCGCCTTGTTCACCGGGGATGGCCACCAAATCGTCGGGCGCATAGTCGCTTTCGTCATTTTCGCCGTCGCCTGCCTCACCGACCGGTTCGACGGTCTGCTGGCCCGAAACTACGGAATGGCGACCGAATTCGGCGCGTTCGTCGACCCGATCGCGGACAAGGCCCTGATCGGATCGGCGCTGATCGGCCTGTCGATGCTGAGGGACCTGCCGTGGTGGGTCACGGTGGTGATCATGGCTCGCGAGGTGGTGGTCACGCTGCTGCGGCTGGCGGTGATACGCCGCGGCGTCATTCCGGCAAGTTGGGGCGGCAAACTCAAGACCGTGGTCCAGGCGGTGGCGATCGGCCTGTTCGTGCTGCCGTTGGCGGGACCGTTCCGGGTGGTGGCGGCCGTGGTGATGGGCATCGCGATCCTGCTCACGGTGGTCACCGGCGTCGACTACGTGGTCGGGACCATCAGGACCGTCCGGCAAGTTCGGCAGACGAGCGGCTGAACGGGAACCAGGCCACCGCCGCCGGCGTTGAGCCTAATGAGCGCCTGCTGAATTGGGTCGATTACGTGCTGAGCAGGGCTGACTGGACGAAGGAGAGCGGGATGCCGCCATTGATGCGCGAGGTCATCGGCGACGTGTTGCGCCGGGCCAGGACGTCACAGGGCCGGACGCTGCGCGAGGTATCGGATTCGGCGCGGGTGAGCCTCGGATATCTGTCGGAGGTGGAGCGCGGCCGCAAGGAGCCGTCCAGCGAGCTGCTCAACGCGATCTGCTATGCGCTCGAGGTGCCGTTGTCGGCGGTTTTGACCGGCGCCGGGGAGCGGATGGCGGGCGAGGAACGCGCGGCCTACAGCGCGCCGCCCGGCGGGGCAAGCGGAACCACCATCGACGCCAGCACCAAGGTCGTCATTCCGCCGGTGGCTTCGCTGGCCGTGGCCTGAGCGCCCGGACGATCCGATCCTGCGCCAGGGGTGGGGCGATCGTCGCCGACCCGTTAAATTGAGCGGCAGGGCGCTTGCCCGGCAAACGATAAGCGAAGGTGGAGCTGACTGATGGCCAATCCGTTCGTCAAGGCGTGGAAATACCTCATGGCGCTGTTCAACGCCAAGATTGACGAGCACGCCGACCCGAAAGTGCAGATCCAGCAGGCCATCGAGGAGGCCCAGCGCCAACATCAAGCCCTGACCCAGCAGGCTGCGCAGGTGATCGGCAACCAGCGCCAACTCGAGATGCGGCTCAACCGGCAGCTGGCGGACATCGAAAAGTTGCAGGTCAACGTGCGTCAGGCGCTGACGCTCGCCGACCAGGTCACGGGCGCGGGCGATTCCGCCAAGGCCACCGAGTACAACAACGCCGCCGAGGCGTTCGCGGCGCAGCTGGTGACCGCCGAGCAGAGCGTCGAAGACCTCAAGACGCTGCACGACCAGGCGCTGTCCGCCGCCGCCCAGGCCAAGAAGGCCGTCGAACAGAACTCGATGGTCCTGCAGCAGAAGATCGCCGAGCGCACCAAGCTGCTCAGCCAGCTCGAACAGGCGAAGATGCAGGAACAGGTCAGCGCGTCGCTGCGGTCGATGAGCGACCTCGCCGCTCCGGGCACCACGCCGAACCTCGACGAGGTCCGCGAGAAGATCGAGCGCCGCTACGCCAACGCGATCGGTTCGGCCGAACTCGCACAGGGTTCCGTACAGGGCCGCATGCTCGAGGTCGAGCAGGCCGGTGTTCAGATGGCCGGCCATTCCCGGCTCGAGCAGATCCGCGCGTCGATGCGCGGTGACGCCCTGCCCGCGGGCGGGACGCCCGCCACTCCCGGGGCCGCCCCGGCGACTCCCGCGCCCGCCGAGACCACCGGTGGCCAAGTCGCCGAGAAGCCCCTTGGTCAGTAACTTCGCGGACGGTTCGCGATGGCGGTGAAAGCGACGCAGCGCGGGCCGTGGCGCGCGGTGTTGCAGCGCGGATTGGACACCGCCGCCGACGTTTCCGACCTGGTGGCCAAAAAGATCAGCGCCGCCGCGGATCCGCGGGCGCGGCTGCTGCGTCGCCGCCGCCGGGCGCTGCGGTGGGGCCTGATATTCGGCGTCGGGTGCCTGTTCTGGATGGCGGTGACGGCGGTGCTCGCGGCGTGGGGCTGGTTCGTGTTGCTGCTGCAGATCACCGGCGCCATCGCCGTCGTGATGGCGATTCCGGCGACACTGTTGCTGCTCCGCTACCGCTGGCTGCGGTCCGAGCCGCTGCCGGCGCAGCGGCCCTCCGACACCCGCCGGCTGCCGCCGCCCGGTTCCGCCGCCCGGCCCGCGATGTACGCGCTGGGCGCCTCCGAACGCGGGTTCTTCTCGCTGTTGGGCGTGATCGAGCGTGGTTCCATGCTGCCGGCGGATGAGATCCGTGACCTGACCGCCGCGGCCGGCAAGACCTCGGCCGCGATGGCGGCCACCGCCGCCGAGGTGGTGTCGATGGAGCGGGCGGCGCAATATGCCGAGTCGTCGCGGTCGTATCTGGTGCCCACCATCAACGCGTTCACCGCGCAGTTGAGTGCCGGCGTGCGCCAGTACAACGAAATGGTCACCGCCGCAGCGCAATTGGTGTCCTCGGCGAACGGCGACGCGGGGGCCGCGCCGGGGGACGCGCAGCAGCGCTACCGCGCCGAGTTGGTCGGGGCCACCGATCGCCTGCTCGGCTGGGCGCAGGCCTTCGACGAGCTGGGCGGGTTGCCTCGGCGCTAGTCGGTGTCGGGGGCGCGCGGCGGGGTGGCTTCGGGCCGCGGCCCGTAGCGTTCGATGTACGCCTGGTGGATGTGGGCGTCGCGCCGGCGGGTGAGTTCGTCGACGAGCTCGGGGTCCAGGTCGTGCACGGCCAGCATGTGACGGCGCCACACCTTGTTGAGCGCGTGCGAGAAGTAGACGAACGGAATGAGAATCGGCAGCGTCATGCTCAGGTGGACGTCCAGCGTCGTCGGGATCAGCCAGAACGGCGCCAGCACCAGGACGGCCGGAACCGCGACGCGAAGCATCATCCGGCGGGTGGCGCCCTTGCCGGCCAGGTCGCGCCGCACCCAATCGCGCATCGAGTCGGGCAGCCGCGCCCCGGCGCAATACCGGACGAATTGCCAGGCGTTCGGCGTCGTGCGGGCCGTGTTGCTCTTCATCGCCGAACCGCTAAAACGAAGCTTTGAGCGAGGGCACGATCAGCGCGACCACGCCACGTAGGGTCGCCTTGAACATGTCGAAGAAGTCAAAGTAGTCCCGCCACAGCGTGATTCGCCCGTTGTGCACCTCGAACACGCCGCAAACCCAGAACTGCAGCCGCAGCGGGCCGACGATCAGCGCGTCGGTGCGTTCGGTGAGCACCGCGGCGCCGTCGGCGGCCACGCGGTGGATCTTCACCTCGAAGGCTCCCCGGCCCTCCATCATGCGGAACAGCTGCATCGCCCTGTGGCGGCCGTGGATCGTCGGCAACCCGACGTTCTCGTAGACGAGGTTGTCGTCCAGCGCCGCCTCGGCGGTGTCCAAGTCCGAATCTTGAAGCGCGTTCAGGAAACCCTCGACCGTGCGGGTGTTCGCAACGCCTGTGCCAGTCAGCTCGGTCATGGATGCCAGCCTATTTGAAACGGGGCTGTGCGTCGCGATCGGGCGCTGTGGCAGGGTAGGTGCCGATGCGCATCGCCGTGGTCGCCGGGCCGGATCCCGGGCACTCGTTCCCCGCGATCGCGCTGTGCCAGCGCTTCGGCGAGGCCGGCGATGAGCCCATCCTGTTCACCGGCGCCGAATGGACCGGCGCCGCGCGCGCCGCCGGCGTTGACGCCGCCGAGTTGGACGGGCTGGCGGCCACCGACGAGGACGTCGACGCCGGGGCCCGAATCCACCGGCGCGCGGCGCGGATGGCCGTGCTCAACGTCCCGGCGCTGCGCGAGCTGGCGCCCGACCTGGTGGTCTCGGACGTCATCACCGCGGGCGGCGGGATGGCCGCCGAGCTGCTGGGCATCCCGTGGATCGAGCTCAACCCCCATCCGCTGTACCTACCGTCGAAGGGGTTGCCGCCGATAGGCAGCGGGCTGGCGCCGGGTACCGGCTTCCGCGGCCGGTTGCGGGATGTGACCATGCGGGCGCTGACGGGGCGGTCGTGGCGCGCCGGCATCAAGCAGCGCGCGGCCGCCCGGCTCGAGATCGGGCTGCCAGCCGTCGACCCGGGGCCGCTGCGGCGCCTCATCGCCACGCTGCCCGCCCTGGAGGTGCCGCGCCCGGACTGGCCGGAGAAGGCCGCCGTCGTCGGGCCGTTGCACTTCGAGCCGACCGATCGGGTGCTGGAGGTCCCGCCCGGCCCCGGGCCCGTGGTGGTGGTCGCGCCGTCGACCGCGTTGACCGGGACGTTGGGCCTGGCCGAAGCCGCGCTGGAGTGCCTGATACCCGGGGAGACGCTGCCGGCGGGATCGCGCCTGGTCGTCTCGCGGCTGGGCGGGGCGGAGCTGAGGCTGCCGCCGTACGCGGTGGCCGGGCTGGGGCGCCAGTCGGATCTGTTGACTCACGCCGACCTGATGATCTGCGGCGGGGGTCACGGGATCGTGGCCAAGACGCTGCTGGCCGGCGTGCCGCTGGTGATGGTTCCCGGCGGCGGGGACCAGTGGGAGATGGCCAACCGGGTGGAACGCCAGGGGAGCGGACGGCTGATTCGGCCGCTGACCGCCGACGCGCTGGTGGCCGCCGTGGGCGAGGTGCTGTCGACGCCCGGCTACCGGGACGCCGCGAAACAGGCCGCCGCCGGCATCGCCGACGTCGACGACCCGGTGCGGGTGTGCCACCAAGCGCTGGCGCTCGCGGGGTAGCGGGCTGGGTATGTTGGCTGGCGTGCGGCTGACGGAGTTCAACGAGCGGGTTGTGCTGCGATTTGGCGCCACGTACGGCGCGTCGGTGCTGGTAGATCACGTGCTGGCCGGCTTCGGCGGCCGCACCGCCGCCCAGGCGATCGACGACGGGATCGAGCCTCGCGACGTCTGGCGCGCGCTGTGCGTCGACTTCGACGTGCCGCGCGATCAGTGGTGAGGCGGGCCCGGGACCTTTCGCGGGTTTCGGTGTGCGCTGGGGCGCTGCGTGTGCCGTGGTGGCACGATCCGGGCGTTTTTCCCGCCCTGGACGCACACCCGAGGCCGTGGACGCACACTCATCTCCGGTTCGATCGCCGTGCCCGGCGAAACACGCAATCGCCGCAAATGGACCGGCCGGGGACGCGGTAGAACAGGCAGCAGCTGTGCCGCCGGAAGTCGAGCTGCGAGCCGGCGATCAGCCCGGACCCGGCCAGCGTGCCGGTGTCCAGCAGCGAGTTGGTGATCGCGACGATCGCGCCGCGCAGGTCGGGTCGCGCCGTGAGCAGAGCCCGCGACGCCCCGACGAGCGCGGACGCGATGTTGCCCGCCAGCAGGGCGGGCGCCAGCTTGACCCGCAGGCCGGCGGCGAGCGGTTCCATGTGTCGTTGCACCACGAGGCGGTACAACAGGTCCGCCGAAGGGGGGCCGACGGCCCTGCCGACGGGCTCGGGCATGCGCAGCTGCGCCCCGTCGTCGGCGCGTTGCAGGTGCTTGAGATCGGGGACCACGCCGTGGCCCAGCGCGCACGCCAGCACGGGCGACCACAACCGGGTGGCGTGGCCGAGATGAACCAGCGAGGCGGCGATCCGCAAGTCCGATGTGTGGTACCTCCGGACGGTCGCGTCGATCAAATCGGCGCAGCCGTCGGCGTAGGACTGCTTGACCGGATGCCACCCCGCCGCGTCGCCGCCGACTGTGAGCGTGAAAAACCCTTTGTAGGAAGATATTTCGGCCAGCTCGGTAGAGATGTCTCGCATGTTCATGTATGCGCTACCCAATCCTCTTGTGGGGAAATCCGCCCCAGTTGTCGTGAGGAAGCGCCGACGGTGAGTATCTGGCTCTCGGGTCGGGACGTGTCCGTCCCCGATCACAGTGGCGGGACCGCACCGGATTCGCACCGGTTTCCTCGGGTTTTAGCAGGCTGTTTCAGCCCCGTCAGCGCCGTTCGGTAGCAAATGTTGCCACACGCCGTTGCCGTGCCCGGCGTGTCCTCTTGAATCGAACAGGTGTTCGGCTACTGTGGTGAGCGTTCGGAGGAATCGACTTGTCGGACCCCGCGCCTAGTGTCACGGCCAACCGACCGATACCGGTCACCGAACACAACGACGATAGGAAGAGGCACCATGACGCAAGCCCCCGACCGCGAGAAGGCTCTCGAACTGGCGATGGCCCAGATCGAAAAGAACTACGGCAAAGGCTCGGTGATGCGTCTCGGCGACGAGATGCGCCAGCCGATCTCGATCATCCCGACCGGATCCATCGCACTGGACGTGGCCCTGGGCATCGGCGGCCTGCCACGTGGGCGGGTGGTGGAGATCTACGGCCCGGAGTCCTCGGGTAAGACCACCGTCGCGCTGCACGCGGTGGCGAACGCCCAGGCCGCCGGCGGCGTCGCGGCATTCATCGACGCCGAGCACGCCCTGGACCCGGATTACGCCAAGAAACTCGGCGTCGACACCGACTCGCTGCTGGTCAGCCAACCCGACACCGGGGAGCAGGCGCTGGAGATCGCCGACATGCTGATCCGCTCCGGCGCGCTCGACATTCTGGTCATCGACTCGGTGGCCGCCCTGGTGCCACGCGCGGAGCTCGAAGGCGAGATGGGGGACAGCCACGTCGGGCTGCAGGCTCGGCTGATGAGTCAGGCGCTGCGGAAAATGACTGGCGCCCTGAGCAATTCGGGGACAACGGCAATCTTCATCAACCAGCTACGCGAGAAGATCGGCGTGATGTTCGGCAGTCCGGAAACCACCACGGGTGGAAAGGCTTTAAAGTTCTACGCGTCGGTGCGCCTGGATGTGCGCCGGATCGAGACGCTCAAGGACGGCACCGATGCGGTCGGTAACCGCACCCGGGTCAAGGTTGTCAAGAACAAGGTCGCGCCGCCCTTCAAACAGGCCGAGTTCGACATCCTCTACGGCAGGGGCATCAGCAGGGAGGGTTCGCTGATCGACATGGGCGTGGACCAGGGCTTCATCCGCAAATCCGGTTCCTGGTTCACCTACGAGGGCGAACAGCTGGGCCAGGGCAAGGAGAACGCCCGGAACTTCTTGATGGAGAACGCCGATATCGGCAACGAGATCGAGAAGAAGATCAAGGAAAAGCTTGGCATTGGCGCAGTGGTGACCGCTGATGACGTCCTGCCCGCCCCCGTCGATTTCTGAGCCCTCCCGCGAAGAGCAGGCGCGGGCGCTGTGCCTGCGCCTGCTCACCGCGAGATCGCGCACCCGCGCCGAGCTGTCCGGCCAGCTGTCCAAACGTGGCTACCCCGACGACGTCCGGGAGCGGGTGCTCGACCGGCTGGCCGCCGTCGGCCTCGTCGACGACGCCGGGTTCGCCGAACAGTGGGTGGCGTCCCGGCGGGCGAAAGCCGGCAAGAGCAAGCGCGCCCTGGCCGCCGAGTTGCACACCAAGGGTGTCGACAACGACGTGATCACCGCGGTGCTGGGCGGGATCGACGCCGGTGCCGAGCGAGACCGCGCCGAGCAGCTGGTGCGGACCAAGCTGCGGCGGGAGGCGCTGAGCGAGGACAGCAAAGACGACGCGCGGGTGAGTCGCAGGCTGGTGGGGATGCTGGCGCGCCGTGGGTACAGCCAGAACCTGGCGTGCGAGATAGTGCTCGCCGAGCTGGCCGCCGAACGGGACCGCCGGCGCGTCTAGCTGCGGGTTAATCCCGTAAGCCCCGGTCGCCGTACCATGGCCCCGTGACTTCGATGGTGGCTCCGGTGCGCACCTACCAGGTGCGCACCTACGGCTGCCAGATGAACGTCCACGACTCCGAGCGGTTGGCGGGGCTGCTGGAAGCGGCCGGTTACCGGCGCGCCGCCGACGACTCAGATTTTGGAGACGCCGACGTGGTGGTCTTCAACACCTGCGCCGTCCGGGAGAACGCCGACAACAAGCTGTACGGCAACCTCAGCCACCTGGCCCCGCGCAAGCGCGGCAACCCCGACATGCAGATCGCGGTCGGCGGGTGCCTGGCCCAGAAAGACCGGGACGCGCTGCTGCGCAAGGCCCCGTGGGTCGACGTCGTCTTCGGCACGCACAACATCGGATCGCTGCCGACGCTGCTCGACCGCGCCCGGCACAACAGGGTCGCGCAGGTCGAAATCGCCGAAACGCTGCAGCAGTTCCCGTCGTCACTGCCGACTGCCCGCGAATCCGCTTACGCCGCTTGGGTTTCCGTTTCCGTCGGCTGCAACAACAGCTGCACCTTCTGCATCGTGCCTTCGCTGCGCGGCAAGGAGGTCGACCGCAGCCCGGCCGACATCGTGGCCGAGGTGGAATCGCTGGTGGACGACGGCGTGCTCGAAGTCACCCTGCTGGGCCAGAACGTCAACGCCTACGGGGTTTCCTTCGCGGACCCCGCGCTGTCCCGCGATCGCGGCGCCTTCGCCGAGTTGCTGCGGGCCTGCGGGCGCATCGACGGACTGGAACGCGTGCGGTTCACCTCGCCGCACCCGGCCGAGTTCACCGACGACGTCATCGAGGCGATGGCGCAGACGCCGAATGTCTGCCCGGCCCTGCACATGCCGATGCAGTCGGGATCCGACCGGGTGCTGCGCGCGATGCGGCGCTCGTACCGCGCCGAGCGTTATCTGGGCATCATCGAGCGGGTCCGGGCGGGAATGCCGCACGCGGCAATCACCACCGACCTGATCGTCGGATTCCCCGGCGAGACCGAAGAGGACTTCGCCGCCACCCTCGACGTCGTGCGGCAGGCCCGCTTCGCGGCGGCGTTCACCTTCCAGTACTCCAAGCGGCCCGGCACCCCCGCAGCCCAATTCGATGGGCAGCTACCGAAAGCCGTCGTGCAGGACCGCTACGAGCGGCTCGTCGAGGTGCAGGAGCAGATCTCGCTGGAGGGCAACCGTGCGCTGATCGGGCGGACCGTCGAATTGCTGGTCGCCGCCGGTGAAGGACGCAAGGACGCCCGCACGGCACGCATGACCGGACGCGCGCGCGACGGCCGACTGGTGCACTTCGCCTCGAACGATCGGGTGCGGCCGGGCGACATCGTCACCACGGCGGTCACCGGGGCCGCGCCGCACCACCTCATCGCCGACGCGGGGATCCTCACCCACCGCCGCACGCGGGCCGGGGACGCGCACGCCGCCGGGCGGCGCCCGCGCACGATCGGCCTTGGCATGCCGGCCGTCGGGCCGGCCACCGACCCGCTAGAACCCCTGGGATGTGCCCGATGAAGAAAGAACACACCGACATCGACGCGTTACGGACCGAAATCGACGCGGCGGAACGCCGCGTGGCGGGCGAGATCGAACCCGGCCCAAGGGCTTTGGTGGTCGCCATCCTGGTGTTCGTGCTGCTGGGTTCCTTCATCTTGCCGCACACCGGTTATGTGCGCGGATGGGATGTGCTGTTTTCCAGCCACGGCGCCGGCGCGGCCGCGGTGGCCCTGCCGTCGCGCGTGTTCGCCTGGCTGGCGCTGGTGTTCGGCGTGGGCTTCTCGATGCTGGCGCTGATGACGCGGCGCTGGGCGCTGGCCTGGGTTGCGCTGGCGGGTTCGGGGATCGCGTCCGGGGCCGGGCTGCTGGCCGTCTGGTCGCGCCAGACCGTGGCCGCCGGGCATCCCGGACCGGGTGTGGGGCTGATCGTCGCGTGGATCACCGTGATGGCGTTGACGTTTCACTGGGCCCGCCTGGTCTGGTCGCGCACCGTCGTGCAACTGGCCGCCGAGGAGCAGCGGCGCCGGGTCGCCGCCCAGCAGCAGTCGATGACGCTGCTGGACACCCTCGACGATCCGGAGGGCGGGACGCCGCCGAAGCCCGCGGACTAGGGCCTGCGCGTCAGCGCCTCGGCGGCCGCCTCGGCCCACTGCCGCCACTGTTCCGCGTTGGCCCTGGCCTCGTCGGCCTCCCTGGTCCGGCCGGCCGCCGCCGCCTTCTGGGCCTGCTGCTCGTACTGCTCGGCGCGCGTCCGGAACTGCTCGGCGCGGGCCTGCGCCTGCGGATCGGACCAGTCCGCGTCGCCGGCGTCGCGCAGCTTCTTCTCGACCGCGCGCAGGCGCCGCTCCAGCTCGGCGGAGCGTTCCCGCGGCACCTTTCCGATCGCGTCCCACTTGTCGGCGATGGACCGCAGCGCCGCCCGGGCCGCATCGATATTGCCGGTGTCGATCTTTTCCGCTTCGGCCAGCAGCGCCTCCTTGGCGGTGGCGTTGGCCCGAAACTCGGCGTCCTTCTCGGCCGTCGCGGCGTTGCGGGCCGAGAAGAAGCAGTCCTGGGCAGCCTTGAAGCGGCGCCAGAGGGAATCGTCGACGTCCCTCGTCGCACGCCCGGCCGCCTTCCACTCGGTGAGCAGCTTCCGGAATTCGGCGCTGGTGGCGGTCCAGTCCGTCGAATCGGACAATTCCTCGGCGCGCTCGCAGAGCCGTTGCTTGGACTGCCGGATGCCCGACCGCTCCCGGTCCAGCTCGGCGAAATGGGATCCGCGCCGCCGGTTGAAGGTGTCCCGCGCCGCCGAATAGCGCTTCCACAACGCGTCGTCGACTTTTCGGTCCAGGCCGCTGATCGTCTTCCACTCGTCGAGGATTGCCCGCAGCCGGTCGCCCGCGGTCTTCCACTGCGTCGCGTTGGCGGCCAGGTCCTCGGCCTCGGCGGCCAGGGCCTCCTTGCGGGCGGTCTGGGCGGCCCGATGCTCCTCACGCTTGGAGCGCCCTTCGGCGATGATCGCGTCCACGCGCTCGAGCAGGCCGGCCAGCCGGCCCGCCAGCGCGTCGACGTCACCCAGGACGCTCGCGGTCGGCAACGTCTCGGACAGCGCGGACGCGTGGGCCCTGATCTTGCGGGCGTCCCCGGTCCCCGATGCCAGCCGTTCCTCCATGAGGGTGACCTCGGTGCTCAGGTCATCGAAGCGCCGGCCGAAGTGGGTAAAGGCGGCCTCGCGGTCGCCGGCCTGCCAGGAGCCGACGATGCGCTCGCCGGCCGAACTGATCAGCCAGACGGTGCCGTCGTCGTCGACGCGTCCGAACCGGTGTGGATCGCTGGCCGGGTGCGCGGCCAGCGGGTGGTGGGCGGGTCGCGGCCCCGGGGCCGGAGGCCGCGGTCCGGGACGCGGTCCCGGACGCGGCGCCGGCTTGGGTGAGGCGTTGCTGCCGGGCTCGTCGGACGTCATGCGCATCGTCACCAACCCTCCTGCAACCTTTCGCGCGGTAATGTCCCGCGCGCCCGCCGCGCGTGGCGGCTCCTTAATGCTCATCGACCGGTTCCAACAGTATTCAAGCAGCTTGGCGGGCGTCGCGCGCCTATCTTTTGGCGCCGCCGGCCATCGCCCGCGTCGGCTAGCTTCGCAAATGCCGTGGCGGGGCGGCGCACCGCCCCGGACGGGACCGATCGACCGTAGCTCGTTGGCTTGGGCAAATGGGCCGCAGCGGGGATAACGGTTGGATTCCACCGTCGCTCCGGCCATTTGGCGGCGGCGCGCGGCCCGGTACCGTTGCGGAGGCCGATGGTCGTTTTGCCCGCGGCTCGGGAGGCGGTGGATGGCGATGGCGGCCCGGCACAGCAAAGCGCGAATCCGGGGGTTTTACGCAAGTGCCGCATGGTTCATCGACGGATCAGCGGGGTCCGACGGGGCGCCCGGGCACTACAGTGGTCGTTGAACTGTTCTGGAACGGCACGTGTACATACAGCTTCGG
>NZ_JAOPWB010000001.1 GCF_025965855.1 Mycobacterium sp.
CCCGCCGCCGTCCAGCAGGACCGCGGTGTCGCTGCCCAGGCCGCGGAACAGGTCCTGGATGTTGTCCGGCGTGTAGCTGCCGCCCTCGAAGATGTACATCTCGTCCTTTTGCTTCGCGTAGGCGAGGGCCGTTCGCGCCGCGCTGGGACCGCCGTCGTTGAGCTGACCGGTCTTGCCGGGGGACAACAGGCCGATCCCCGACACCGCGACGAACCGCTCGTTCCTGTTCAGCAGGTCCTGCACCACCGGGCTGGCGACGTCATAGTCCTGTGGGCTCTTGGCGCGCAACACATACGGCGCACCGCCCGACGGCAGGATCATCGTCGACAGGGCACTCCAGCTCTCGCCGCCGCCGGAGAGGCCCTGCTTGCCCGGATACGCGGCGGTGCCGGTGACCGCCTGGTTCGCCCGGCCCTGGCCGTGGGTGTTGTCGACGAAGGCGCCCAGCGGTGAGCTGCAGCCGGTCTCGCGCCAGGCGCCACCCTTCTGCGGCCGGATGTCAAAGAAGTTGGCATTGATCGCGATCGTCGGCTGTCCCATCCGCTGCCACGCCTGCAGCGGCGCGTAGACCTCCGACGCCTGCCACAGTCCTTCGCCGGTGCGGGCCGCGGGATTGTTCTCGCAGCGCGCCTGATCGCCCTGGTGGCTGTCCACCAGCAGGTGCGGCGCGAGCCGCCCCGCCGCGTTCTTGATGATCATCAGGTGCCCGCCGTTGTTCATCTCGTACCAGCCGCCGCCGGCGTTGAGCATCGGGGTGGGATGACCGGGGCCGAAGTTGTAGACCAGGTACGCGCCCTTGGTCGTGTCGATGGCGCTGGCCAGCAGGTCGCGGCCGTCCGCGGCGTGTGCGACGGGTTGCCCGGTGGTGCTCGCCGGTACCGCGCACGCAATCACGGCAGCGCAGCACGCCGCCAGCCGGCGCAAGCTGGCGAGGGGCGTCAGCACGATGGACCTTTCGGCACTGATGTTTATGCAACATCAATAGCATGAGTCACACCAGTCACACTGTCAACATTGATAACGAACGCGTGACGCTTGGGCCGCACTCGAATTACGTTTGCTCGCTTGGACTTTCGCTCTCAGCGTCGGCCGTGCTCTCGGCCGCACTCTCGCGCTTGCTCAGGCGCGCCTGGTGCTGCGCCTGGTGTTCGGCGGCGATCGCCAGCTCGACCGCCCCCGGGATCCGGTGGAAGCCCTTGCGGTCGTACAGGTGCGTGATGATCCCGCCCAGCAGGAGGCCGATGACCAGGCCGACCCCCGTCAACCACAACGCCTGGGACAAACCGGCATCCGCACGGCCGTTGAGATAGACCAGCGATCGCACGCCGAGGAAAACCTGGTGCATCGGCTCGAATTCGGCCAGCCAGCGGAAGAACGAGGGGGTGGCCTCCAGCGGGACGGTGGCGCCCGCGGACGGCAAGCCGAGGATCACGAAGATCAGCATGCTGACCAGCAGGCCCATCGAACCGAGCACCGAGAGCAAGGAACTGGACGTGATGCCCACCGCGATGATCGCGAACACCCCGTACGCCCACAATTGCCAGCCGAGCGGGATGGGCATGCCCAGCCCGTGCGCGATGGCCAGGTACACCGCCGACGTCAGTAGCGCGAGCAGCACCATGATGGCCCATTTGAGCTGCAGCGTCTGGAATCGCGAGATTTTGACCTGTTCGGCGAAGCGGTACACCGGGCCCCATTCCGCAGGCACATAGCCGAGCAGCGCGTCCACCAGCGTGCTGACCACGACGCTGCCGGTAAAACCCGCCAGCAGCAGCAAGAGCGCGAAATAGAACGCGGACAGCCCGTTGCCGGTGCCGTTCGGCAGCGCGTTGTAGACGCCGGCCTTGACGTCGATCGGGCTGGCGAGGCCCAGCGCCGACGCGCCGGTCAGCGGCGCGCCGCCGGTCTCGGCCGCAACCTCAGCCGTAAGTCGTTGGCCCACTCTGCTGTTGGCCACGGCCATTGCCTGGGTCAGGGTCTGGCCGGCGATGCCGGCACCGAGTGTGCCCGCGCGCGGGTTCGTGAGGATGGTGACCGAGGGTCGCGTCGTGTGGCCCGGCGTGACCGCGCTGGCCCCGAACTCGCGAAGACTGGACGAGAAGGTCGGTGGAATGACCAATTCCCCGTAGGCGTGGGCGGTGTCCAGCAGTCGCTGCGCCTCGTCGTGGGAAACCACCCGAACGTCGAACTTGTTCTTGTCCAACCCCGCAACCAGGCCGTCGGTGATCTGCGCCCCGGATGGTCCGGCGTCCTCGTTCACCACGGCGATCGGGAAATGACGCAGGTTGGTCATCGGGTTCAGGATGCCCCCGAGGTACAGCGCACACAGCGCCGACATCAGCGCCAACGTGACGACGACGGGTAGCGCCCAGAACCGCACGGTGCGAATTGACTTGATGTTCCGCTTGGGGTTGGGCGCCGCGTGCCGCGGCTGCGATTGAGACATGCGGGCTCCTGTCTGTCGTGCCCACTCTATGTGGTCTCCAGGTGCCCTCAAACGCCCAACGGTGCGTGCATCTCCCAGAGCAGCAACTCCGACGGCTGGCTCGCCGTCACCCGCGGGCCGTCGGCGTCGGTGAATCGGACGGCGTCGCCCTGCTCGAGGTCGCCGATTTCCGCCGCGTTGATCCGGCCACGCGCGACGAATAGATGCAGGTAGGGCGCATGCGGCAGGTCCACGGAGTTTCCCGGTTCTAGCCGCGTGCCGTGCAGCGCGGCGTTGCGGTTGTGCAGCGTGATGGCGGCCTCATTGCCGGGCATGCCTGAGGCGATGGTCACAAGTCCGGTGCCCAACAGCGCGGAGTCGATCTCGTGCTGTTGGTAGCTCGGGTCGATGCCGGTCTCGTCGGGGACAACCCACATCTGCACGAAATGGACTGGCTCGGTGCGGGAATCGTTCTTCTCCGAGTGCAGGATGCCACTGCCAGCCGACATGCGTTGGGCCAGGCCGGGATAGATGATCCCGCGGTTGCCGGCGGAATCCTGATGGGTCAGCTCGCCGCGCAGAACCCAGGTCACGATCTCCATGTCCCGGTGCGGGTGGGTGTCGAATCCCGTTCGCGGCTCGACGATGTCGTCGTTGTTGACCAGCAGCAGCCCGTGGTGCGTGTTGTCGGGATCGTAGTGGTCACCGAACGAGAACGAGTGGCGGGATTTCAACCAGGGCGTCGCGGTGACGGCCCGGTCGGCCGCGCGCCGGATCTCGACGGTCGGGGGCATGGACGCCAGCCTAGTCAGGCGCGCCCGGCGGTGAGCAGTCCTTGTGCGTGCCGCAGCGCGGCGTTCAGCGCGGCCAGCGTCAGATCGGCCGAGCGACCCAGGTGGATCTCGATCTGGTACTCCGGTTGGCCGTCCGGGCCGAAGATCGGCAGCACGACGAATTCCGTTGACTTCAACTCGGTTTCGAGCACGTCGGTGACCGATTGCAGCGTCACCATGGTCATCAGGGTGGTGAGCTGGCGCGTCACCCGCGCGGTGGGTTCCAGCGAGGCCAGCACGTCGGCCAGTCGGTGGTGTAGCGCCTGGTGGGTGTCGTCGAACCGCCACGCGCCGTAGCCGCGGGCGCGGATGTCGGCCAGCACCCGCTGATGTTGGGCCACTTCGGTGCGCGTCAGCCGTGGCATGACGCGGTGCAGCCAGGCCTCGACGGAATCGTCGTCGCGCCAGGCCATCGCGACCAGGCCGAACGGCGGGTCGATGGGGAAGTGCTGCCCGACGGCGTGCTCGCCGTCGGTGCCGTGGCCGAACGCGTCGACGGTGGTCAGGTGGCGCTCACCGATCGTCGACATCGAGCACCCCGCGCCGAGCGTGTCGTGCAAGAACCGCAGCGCGTCACGCCCGCGGTCCAGCAGCGGGAACTGCGTCCGCAGTCCATGCACCAGGCCGAGCAGGCCGCTGCCCAGCACGTAGCGGCGGTCCTCGCGCCGCGCCACCCAGCCGCGCCGTTCCAGCTCCGCCAGCACCAGGGCGCAGGTCGAGGTGCTGATCCGGCAGTCCTTCGCCACCTCGGCCGAGGTGCGCCCGTTCGGCGAATCCGCCAGGCCCGCAAGCACATCCATCACGCGGACGGTCGGCGGGGATTTGGCGGTTGACTCACCCACGCGAAGCTCCCTACGATCCGTCCAAAATGTAAGAGTAATCGTCCTAATAATAGGAGACATGTGGTGTTCAAGGTGGGGGTTTGGGGGCCGGGTTCCATGGGCGTGATCGCCCTGCGCGCGGTGATCGACCATCCGGAGCTGGAGCTAACCGACGTCGTCGTGCACAGCGACGCCAAGGCGGGCCGCGACGCCGGAGAGCTGTGCGGGATTCCGCCGGTCGGGGTCGTCGCCACCCGGGACCCGGCGCCGATGATCGCCGGCGACGCCGACGTGGTGGTGTACGCCGCCGGCGCCAACCTGCGGCCGCTGGAGGCCGTCGAGGACATGGTGTCGATCCTGCGGGCCGGGAAGAACGTGGTGTCGTGTTCGGTGGTGCCGTTGGTGTTCCCCGACGGGTTAGGGTCGGAAGGCGCCGCGTTCACCGATCCGTTGCGGCAGGCCGCGCTGGACGGCGGTGTGGCGTTCTTCACCACCGGCATTGACTCGGGCTTCGCCAATGACGTCCTGCCGCTGGTGCTTTCGGGGGTCTCGCGAGTCATCGAGTCGGTGCGGGTAACGGAGATGTTCAACTACGCGACCTACCCGGACAAGGCCGCGGTCTACGAGATCCTCGGGTTCGGCAAGCCGCCGGAGTTCACACCGTTCGCGGCGACGCCCGGGGTTTTCACCTTCGGCTGGGGGCCGGTTCTGCACCAGCTCGCCGCCGGACTGGGCGTCAAGATCGACCACATCGAGGAGAGCAACGAAAGGATCCCCGCCACCGAGTCTTTCGACACGCCCACCGGTCACATCGCGGCGGGGACGATCGCGGCAATGCGCTCCACGCTGACCGGATATGTCGGCAAGAAGCCGACTTTCGTCCTCGACCACGTGACGCGGATGCGCGACGACCTCGCGCCGGACTGGCCCCAGCCGCACATCTCCATCCCGCCGAAGGACCTCGGCTACGGCCCGGCGTCCGGCCGCGGGCTCTACCGCGTCGAGATCGAGGGATCCCCGAGCATGCGCTGCGAGTTCGAGATGGCCGAGGACCACGACCACGACCTCGGCGCGCGGGTCGCCGGGGCGTCGCGGATGGTCAACGCCATCCCCGCGGTGTGCGCCGCTGCGCCCGGCCTGCTGTCCGCGCTGGACCTGCCGCTGATCACAGGCGCCGGCCTGGTCCGCCCGGTCGGCGGACCGTCACCGGACAGCCGCCTCTTTCAGTTCTGACCGACCGGGTACGCGGGGGCCGAACAGGTGACCAGCTCGGGCGGGGGCCACCGCGGGCGCCGCGCGGCGCCGGCGCGACGTCCCGCTGTTGAGCCAGCACGCGACGCCCCCGGCGAGCAGGCCGATCGCGACACCGATATCCGGGCGCTCCCCGAGTATCAGCCAGGACAGCACCGCGGCGGCCGCGGGAATGACGGCGAACAGCATCGCCACCGCCGCTGCCCCGTGCAGGCTGATGGCGCGCAGGTAGATGCTGACCGCCAGCGTGGCGTTGAGCAGCACCATGCCGCTGATCGCGACGGTGGCTTTGGCCGCGTCGTGCACGGCGAAGGGCGTGAGGAGCGCCAGCGCTGTCGCGGGAACGAGCGCCACGGCATTTTGCACCGCGCTCATCGCGCGGAAGTCAACGCCGGCGCAATACCGCTGTTGGTACACGCCGCCGGCCGAAAGGCCAAGCAGCGCAACCAAAAGCAGCGCGATGACCGGGTCGATGCCGTGCGTGCTCATCACCCTTTTGGCGCATGCGGCGAGCACGGCGACGACCCCGAGGACCAGGGCGGCTACCCGCCGCGAGCCGAGCGGCTCTCGCAGGAACGTCGCGGCCAGGATCGCCGTGGTGACGGGATTCATCGCGACGACCACCGCGCAGAGCACCGCCGGGGCGCCGAGCAGAAGCGCCTCGTAGAGGCAGCAGAATTGCACGGCCTGGATGAGCAGACCCGCGACCACGACGTGACCGAACTGAGCGCCGCGCGGCCACGCCGCTCTGGCAAGAGTCGCCCAGGACGCGAGAATGATTGCGGCCAAGCCGAATCGCAGCACCAAGACGGCCATCGGGGTCATCGCCGCCACCGCGAGCGCTCCGATGGGATAACCGATCGCGTAGGTGAGAGTGACCGCCGAAACGGTGGTCAATGGCATGCGCGGCGAGTCCATGCCACCCATGCTCGCCGACGCCGACCCATGCCGTCCAACGATTATTAGCGATCGCAATCGATCACGATTGCTTATCGCACCACCCGTGATCAGAAGAATTTACAGGTAATAGGCCGAATCGATTGATCACGCTTCCTGATCGAACTAGGATTCGTGGGCATGGCTCAGGTCCTCGATATCGCCCCGCTGCGCAGCCTCGTCGCGGTCGCCGACTGCGGAGGGTTCCACCGGGCGGCCGCCGCGCTGCACCTTAGCCAGTCCGCGGTCAGCCAGCATCTGCGCAAAGTGGAGAGTGTGGTCGGCGAGCCGGTGGTGGAACGCTCCGGTCGGGGCGTCTTGTTCACCGAGATCGGTCGGAGGGTGCTGCGGCATGCCCGCGCGATCCTGGCGGCGCACGACGCGGCGCTCGACGACCTGGGTGCCACGGAAAACAAGCTGCTGACGATCGGGGCCACCGAGCACGGCGCGGACGTGATGCTGCCCGCCCTCACCACCGTCCTGCGTGAGCGGCTTCCGGACCAGCGGCCACGCTTCCGGCTCGACCGCAATGTCTCACTGGCGGACGCGATCGACCGGGGGCTGCTGGACCTGGCGATCATGCTCGACGGGTCGGGGTTGGATCGTGCCAATGCGTCGGGAGTCGTACAGCTGAGGTGGGTTTCGGCGCGGACATTCGTAGCCCGCAGGGGCGACCCGCTGCCGTTGGTGAACTTTGCCGAGCCGTGCACGTTGCGCGAGCCGGCCTTCTCGATCCTCGAGAAACACGGCATCGCCTACGAGATCGCCGCCGAATCCGGTGACCTGTCAGGGCTTTACGCGGCGGTCCGATCGGGGCTCGGGTTGGCGCTGCTGCCGATGATCGGAAAGCTTCCCGATGGCCTGTGCCCGGCCGAGGGCCTGCCGGCGGCCAACTGCGCCACGGTATTGGTTCGCGGCCGCGCCGGCATAGACCCGGATCTGCTGAGCGCCGCCGATGCCGCGGTTCGTGACGTGCTGGCCGCCGAAAATTGAACGCGCTCTTCAGTTCTGGGGGTATGTTGCGGCGGCGAGCTGGAGGATCTCGGCACGGTCGACCGGCAGGATGAACCCGGACTGAATCGCCCCGTCGAGCGCCGCCGTGAAGCCGTCGAGGTACTGCCCGGCGCCGCCCGGATAGAGCTGGCCCAACGTCGGCGCGTCGAACGGTTCGCCGGAGCCGAAGATCGCCGCCATGATGCTCTGCTCATCGGCTCCTGAGCCGGGAAGGCCGGACGTCCGGGCGATCGGGACGTCCACCCACGGGGTCCTGACGCCGCCCCGGGCGAGGCCGTTGGGATCCAGGACGGGCCGGGGCGGATCGCCTTCGCGGACCTGGATGGGTGGGGCCGTGGGCGCCGGCTCGCCGGTGCGGACCCACGTGTTCAGCGCGGCGAAGTTGATGTAGTGCCCCAGCTGCCGACCCATCAGCATGTTGGTCGGCGCGTAGCCGGCCACGATGGCATCGAGCGATGCGGAGCCGCTGTCGATCGGCGCCACCTGGATCGTGTAGTTGTCGGCGTGCGCGGCACCGGCGATCTCCCACACCCGGAGGCACTGGTTGTCGGGCTGCCTCGCGGAGTAATAGCCGTCCCGGGGGCCGCCGAACAGGTCGGTCTCGGTGATGATCGTGACCAGCGGGACGCGCAGGTCGGTGCGGAACGCGACCGCCTCAGGCAAGCCGTCCTGCGATTCGTCGAAGATGGAAGTGCCGTCCAGCGGTGCGGCCGACCCGAACCGCGAATGCACCAGGAAGCCGTCGTAGCGTTGGGCGATCGGATCGACGGCGTTGACGTAGGTCGTCAGGAACATCGCCGATTGCGACTCGCCCACGGCGACCACGTGCTGCACGCGCAGATCGCCCAGCGTGCCGGTGCGGACGAGTTCGCACGTCTGGGAAAAGATGTCATAGGAGTACTCGTCGCCCGGGTGGCACAGGGCGGCATAGCGCTGCGGATGCTGGCTCTTCAAGGACATGTCCGCGCCGAGCAGGCTCGCGCCGCCCTCCACCCCCACCCGCTGGGCCGAGACCGCGACGTAGGCGTAGCCCGCGCGAAGGATTTCGCGATGCGCCATCATCCACACGGCCGGAGCGTCGATGCCGCCGCTCACGTTGAGCCATTCCACGAGCACCGTCCCGTTGAAGCTGGCCGGATCGGTCGGGGTCAGCACCACCATCCGCGTGCTGTATTCGGCGGTGCCACTGGGCGTTACGTTCCACCTGCCGTCGCGACCCAACTCGGTTGTGGGCGTGTAGGACGTGGCCGTTCCGGAGATGAAGAACTCCTCGGCGGCGTAGCCCAGCGCGCCGATGTCGAAACCGCCCAACAACAGGAGCGGCCGCCCGGGCGCGGGTGTGACGAGCGGGGGATTCGGCATCGTCAGACGGTACTGGGCAACCCGAATTTCGCGAACAGGCTGTCGTCGAGGAACGCCACCACCCGAGATACCCGGCCGTCGCTGATGTCGAGCACGTGCAATTGAAAGGGCACGTGCACGTCACCCTCGCGCATGTACATGGCCGCGCCCGGCTGGCCGTTGGCGGCCACGGGGAGGAGGCGCATGTCCCCGGGATTTTCGGCGGGGCACTGCTGGTGAATGAGCGTGATGATGTCCCGCGGGCCCCGGTACCAGCCGGCATACGGCGGCATCTCCCAGATCGCCTCGGCGGTGAACAGCTCGACCAACCGGTCGATGTCGTAGGCCTCGAACGCCTCGATGTAGCGATCCAGCAGGTCCTGGGCCTCCGGCGAATCCGGCGGCGTCAGCCGGTCGCTGGAGCTGGGCTGGACGGCCTCGAGCTGGGTACGGGCCCGCTGCAGCAGGCTGTTGACCGCGATCGTGGTGGTACCGATCGCCTCGGCCACCTCGGCGGCCTTCCACTGCAGCACGTCGCGCAGCAGCAACACCGCCCGTTGCCGGGGTGAAAGGTACTGCAGCGCCGCGACAAACGCCAACCGCACCGACTCGCGTGACCCCACGATGACCGACGGATCCGCCGGATCGTCCGCCGGCTCGGGCAACGGTTCCAGCCAGGGCACTTCGCGGCGTTCCACCAGCTCCGCGGTCGGGTCCGAGCTGGGGGACCCCAGCCCCGTGGGCAACGGCCGGCGCTGCCGGCCCTCCAGCGCGGTCAGGCAGGTGTTGGTGGCGATGCGGTGCAACCAGGTCCGCATCGATGACTTGCCTTCGAAACGGTCGTAGGCCTTCCAGGCCCGCAGCAGGGTCTCCTGCACCAGATCCTCGGCGTCGTGCAGCGACCCGGTCATCCGGTAGCAGTGCGCGAGCAATTCGCGACGGTAGGGCTCGGCATCGGTCGAGAAGTCCCCGCCGACCGCCGGTCCGCCCTGAGAGTCTTCCGTGAGCAGCTTCACACGGAATGAGCCTACGCAGTGTCTCCGACACCGGGCGACCCGTGAGCCACTACGCTGCCGAGTGATGACAACCCGCGCTGAACGAGCTTTCGACGGCCTCGGCGGCGTGCGCATCGTCTACGACGTGTGGACGCCGGACACCGCGCCGCGGGCCGTGGTCGTGCTGTCCCACGGGCTCGGCGAGTACGCCCGCCGCTACGACCACGTCGCGCAGTGCTTCGGCGGCGCGGGGCTGGTCACCTACGCGCTGGACCACCGAGGGCACGGCCGCTCCGGCGGCAAGCGGATGCTGGTGCGGGACATTTCCGAGTACACCGCCGATTTCGACACCCTGGTCGGCATCGCCACCCGGGAGCATCCCGGCCTCAAGTGCATCGTCCTCGGGCACAGCATGGGCGGCGGGATCGTGTTCGCCTACGGCGTCGAGCGCCCCGACAACTACGACATGATGGTGCTCTCGGCGCCGGCGGTGGCGGCCCAGGAGCTGGTGTCGCCGCTGATGGTCCTGGCCGCGAAGGTGCTCGGCGTTCTCGTGCCCGGCCTTCCGGTGCAGGAACTCGACGTCGACGCCATCTCGAGGGATCCCGCGGTGGTGGCGGCCTACAACGCGGATCCGCTCGTGTACCACGGGAAAGTCCCGGCCGGCGTCGGGCGGGCGCTGCTCGAGGTCGGCGAGACCATGCCGCAGCGCGCACCGGCATTGACGGCGCCGCTGCTGGTGGTGCACGGCTCCGACGACCGGCTCATCCCCGTCGACGGCAGCCGCCGCCTGGTCGAATGCGTGGGCTCCGCCGACGTCGAGCTGAAGGTCTACCCCGGCCTGTACCACGAGGTCTTCAACGAGCCGGAGCGCGATCAGGTGCTCGGCGACGTGGTCTCCTGGATCTCCAAACGACTCTGAGCGGCTGTCGGCAAACTGTCGCACCGCTGCCGTAGTTTTGGCCCCATGACCGACGACAAAATACTGGCTCGCATCGCCGCGCTGCTGCGTCAGGCCGAAGGCACCGACAACTCGCACGAGGCGGACGCCTTCATGAGCGCCGCGCAGCGGCTGGCGACGGCGGCCTCCATCGACCTCGCGGTGGCGCGGTCGCACGCGGCCAAGCGCTCGCCCGCGCAGGCCCCGACGCAGCGCACCATCACCATCGGGACGGCGGGCGCCAGGGGGCTGCGGACGTATGTGCAGCTTTTTGTGCTGATCGCGTCGGCCAATGAGGTGCGCTGCGACGTGGCGTCGAACTCGACCTTCCTTTACGCGTACGGGTTCGCCGAGGACATCGACGCGACCCATGCCCTGTACGCCAGCCTGGTCGTCCAGATGGTGCGGGCGTCGGACGCCTACCTCGCCTCCGGCGCGCACCGGCCGACGCCGACGATCACCGCCCGTCTGAACTTCCAGCTCGCCTTCGGGTCCCGCGTCGGTCAGCGCCTGGCGGAGGCCCGCGAGGAGGCCACGCGCGAGGCCACCAAGGACCGCCGTCGCCCGCCCGGCACCGCGATCGCTCTGCGGGACAAGGAGCTCGAGCTGCGCGACTACTACCGCAGCACCTCGAAGGCGCGCGGCACCTGGCAAGCCCATCGGGCGTCGGCGGGGTATTCGTCGGCGGCTCGCCGCGCGGGTGACCGGGCCGGCCGGCGGGCGCGGCTTTCGGACAGCCAAGAACTGCCCGGCGCGCGGAGCGCATTGCGCCGGTGACAACGGCCGGTGCACCTCGAGATTCCCAGCGCGCCCGGGTTTACGCGGCTGAGGAGTTCGTCCGGACGTTGTTCGACCGCGCCGCCGAGCATGGATCGCCCGCGGTGGAGTTCTTCGGCACGCGGTTGACGCTCCCGCCGGAGGGGCGATTCGGGTCGGTTGCCTCCGTGCAGCGCTACGTCGACGACGTGCTCGCGTTGGCGTCGGTGCGCCGACGTTGGCCCGGCGTGTCGCCGCTGCGCGTGCGGTCGCGGCGGGCCGCCACCGCGGCGCACTACGAAAACCGCGACGGCGCAGGCACTATCGCGGTTCCCGACCGTGATACCGCCGACTGGGCGCTGCGCGAGCTGGTGGTGCTACACGAAGTGGCGCATCACCTGTGCCAGGCTGGGCCGCCGCACGGCCCGGAGTTCGTCGCCACGATCTGTGAGTTGGCGGAGCTGGTGATGGGTCCGGAACTGGGCCACGTGCTGCGTGTCGTGTACGCCAAAGAGGGCGTGCGGTGAGCGACCCCGACGTTCGGGCGCGCGAGGTCGAAGCCCGGATGACCGACGACGAGCGGTTCTCGCTGATTGTCGGGGTGATGGGGGCCAGCGAGCTGTGGCCGCTGAAGGATGAACGCATCCCGCCGGGCGTCCCGATGAGCGCCGGGTACGTGCCCGGGATTCCGCGGCTCGGCGTCCCGGCGTTGCTGATGAGCGACGCCGGCCTCGGCGTCACCAACCCAGGCTGCCGCCCGGGTGACACGGCCACCGCGTTGCCGGCCGGGCTGGCGCTGGCCGCCGGCTTCGACCCGGCGCTGGCCCGCTCCGCCGGCGACGTGATCGGCCGGGAGGCGCGCAGCCGCGGATTCAACGTGCAGCTCGCCGGGGCGATGAACCTCGCGCGCGACCCGCGCAACGGCCGCAACTTCGAATACCTTTCCGAGGACCCGCTTTTGACCGCGGCGATCGCCGCCGAGTCGGTCAACGGGATGCAGCGCCACGGCGTCATATCGACGGTCAAGCACTACTCGCTGAACTGCAACGAGACCAACCGGCACTGGCTGAACGCGGTCATCGATCCCGACGCGCACCGCGAATCCGACCTGCTGGCCTTCGAGATCGCCATCGAGCGCTCTTCGCCCGGCGCCGTGATGGCGGCCTACAACAAGGTCAACGGCGACTACGCCGCCGCTAACAACATCTTGATCAATCAGGTGCTGAAAGGCGCCTGGGGATACCGCGGTTGGGTCATGTCCGACTGGGGCGGAACGCCCAGCTGGCAATGTGCGCTCGCCGGCCTGGACCAGGAGTGCGGCGCGCAGATCGACGCACTGCTGTGGCAGGCGGAGGCGTTCGGCGAGCCGCTGCGCGCCGCGTATGCCGACGGCAGGCTGCCCGGGGCGCGTCTGTCGGACATGGTCCGGCGGATCCTGCGGTCGATGTTCGCGGTCGGAATCGACCGGCACGAGACCGCGTCGGCACCGGACCTGGACGCGCACAACGAGATTGCGTTGCAAATCGCACGACAGGGAATCGTGCTGCTGGCCAACCGCGGGGTTTTGCCGATCGCGCCCGAGTCCGCGGCGCGCATCGCCGTCATCGGCGGCTACGCGCAGCTGGGTGTCGCGGCCGGCTACGGTTCGAGCGCCGTCGTTCCACCGGGCGGCTACGCCGGTGTGGTCTCGATCGGCGGCCCGGGCCTGGAGGCGGCGTTACGCAACCTGTACCTGCTGCCGTCGAGCCCGCTGAGCGAGCTGCGTAGCCAACTTCCCCATGCGCAGATCGTGTTCGATCCCGGCGTCAGCCCGGCGGAGGCGGTGCGGGCGGCGCGGCGAGCCGACATCGCCGTCGTGTTCGCCGTTCGCGCCGAAGGGGAGGGCTTCGACTCTGCCGATCTCTCGCTGCCGTGGGGCCAGGACGCGCTGATCGCCGCGGTGTCGGCCGTCAACCCGAACACCGTCGTGGTGCTGGAGACCGGCAACCCGGTGGCCATGCCCTGGCGGGACTCGGCGAACGCCGTCGTGCAGGCCTGGTACCCGGGTCAAGCCGGTGGCCGAGCGATCGCGGAAATCCTTGCCGGCCAGGTTAATCCGTCGGGCCGCCTTCCGATCACCTTCCCCGTCGACCTGGGGCAGACGCCGCGGCCGGAGCTGCCCGACCCGGGCAGTTCTTGGGGGACACCGACCACGATTGACTACTTCGAAGGGGCCGACGTCGGCTATCGCTGGTTCGCCAGGAGCGGCGTGGCGCCGATGTTCGCGTTCGGTCATGGCCTGTCCTACACCAGCTTTGAATACCGGGACCTGGAGGTGACCGGCGGTGAGACCGTCACGGCGAGCCTCACCGTGGTCAATGTCGGCGACCGCGGCGGGGCCGACGTGCCGCAGCTCTATCTGACCGCGGCCCCCGGGGAGCGGTGCCTACGGCTGCTGGGATTCCAGCGGGTGGAGCTCGAACCGGGCGAGACCCGCCGGGTGCTCATCGAGGCCGATCCGCGCCTGCTCGCCCGCTACGACGGTGGCGCGCGAACCTGGCGCGTCAAACCCGGCGGTTACGCGGTGGCCGTGGGCGCCTCGGCGGTAGGCCTCCGGCTGGAAGCCGGGGTCGAGCTGGCCGGTCGCGCGTTCGGGCGCTGATAGCGAGGCCCGGACGCACGACCGGCGTGCCGCGGCTACTCGAGCGGGGTCAGCTCGTCGCCGCAGGTGCAGCCGTACGGCTCACCCGCGCCGGAGCAGTGGCAGGGAGCCTCGATGCGGACGCGACATCCGCAGCCCTCGTGGCCACACGTCAACAGGGTTCCTGCGTCGTAGGTTGCCATTTCGAATCACCCTTCTCTCTCATCGTGAACTCGCACGCCCCACTATATACCCCATACGGGTATCCCGTAAATATTTTCGGCTAGCGTGGGCGGCATGACGGAACAACCAACCCCACAAGACGTCGACGCATTCTTGGACAGCGCTGTGGTTGGCGACGATCCGGCCCTGGCCGCGGCGCTACACGCCAGCGACGAGGCCGGGCTGCCTCAAATCGCCGTCTCGGCCCAGCAGGGCAAATTCCTGTGCCTGCTGGCCGGTGCAATCCAGGCGCGCCGCATCCTCGAGGTCGGCACACTTGGTGGCTTCAGCACCATCTGGCTGGCGCGCGGCGCGGGCCCGCAGGGACGGGTGGTGACCCTGGAATACGAGCCCAAGCACGCCGAGGTCGCGCGGGCCAACCTGCAACGCGCCGGGGTGGCCGACCGCGTGGAGGTGGTGGTCGGCGCCGCGCTGGACACGTTGCCGACGCTGAGCGGTGCCCCCTTCGACCTGGTGTTCATCGACGCCGACAAGGAGAACTACGCCGCATACCTTCAGTGGGCAGTCCGGCTGGCTCGTCCCGGTTCAGTTATTGTGCTGGACAACGTCATTCGCGAAGGCAGGATCCTGGATCCCGACTCCGGTGATGCCAGAGTGCGGGCGACGCGCCAGACGCTGCAGTTGATGGGCGAGCACCCGCGGCTGGACACCGCGGTGATCCAGACGGTCGGGGCGAAGCACTGGGACGGCTTCGCGCTCGCGTTGGTGCGCTAAGGGCGTCAGCGCGGGGTGAGGTCCCTGACGGCCTGCCCGGCGGAGGTGAGTTCGCCGATCCGCAGCGCGGTTTCGCCGGCATACAGGGCGGCGCCGTCCAACCAGGAATCGGGCACCCCGGCCACCGGCGCCAGCGGGGTGAAGAAGGGGCGGGCCGCCGACTGCAGCCGCATCAGCGCGCCCGCGTCGAAATAACCGAACATCGACAGCGGGCGGCTGGCCGCGTTGAGGGCGGCGGGCAGTACCTTGGCCTTCCCGTCGTCGCCGCACCACCGGCGGGTTGCCGCGTTGGGCACGACGCGGTGGCGCAGCGGCCAGCTCAGGCCGAACAGATTCGTTTCGATGGTCTTGTCCGCCCGCATGACTCGTCGCTGATACTCCCGGTTCGCGTTGGCCTCGTGAGTCAGCAGGAATCGCGTGCCGGCGATGACGCCGCTGGCGCCGGCATCCAGGGCGGCGCGCGTATCGGCGGCGGTGGCGATGCCGCCGGCCAGAAACACCGGACGCTTCCCGGCCGCCCGCAGGGCATGGGGCAGGAAGTCCAGGGCCGGCATGGTTCCGACGAGGTGCCCGCCGGCCTGGCGTCCCTGGGCGATCAAACCGTCCGCGCCCCAGGCGATCGCGGCGAGCGCCTGCGCTTCGGTGCCGATCATCACGAAGACGAAGATCCCGGCGTCACGCAGGTGCGCGACGAGCCCGCGCCTTTCGCCGAACGCCAGCACGACGGCGTCCACGCCGGCGTCAACGCAGACAGCGACGTGGTGGCGACGGACGAAGGGCATCAACAGGTTTACCGCGACCGCGCGCCCGGGCGCCCGCTCGCGCACCTGGTCGATCGACGCTCGTAGCTGGCGAGGGGTGGCGATGCCCAGGGTTCCGAGGCCGCCCGCGTTGGCTACCGCGGCGGCCAGCGACGCGCGCGCCAGGCCGCCGCCCATTCCGGCCTGCCCAACCGGGACATCGAGCCGCAGCCGGTCCCCGATGTCCATGTCCTGCCACGCTACGCGGCGGGTTGTTCGGGCCGCCGCTCGCGGCTCGCAGCGCCCGGATTTTCGTTGCTGGCGTGCGGCGATCGAGCGTAATGTTGGGCTAGATGGGTCGTTAACCCCCGAGCCTAATTTGCCTGCTGTGTAACAGAAAGGTTGCAAAATGAGTACAGTCCATTCATCAATCGATCACCATCCCGATTTATTAGCTCTGCGTGCCCGCTACGAGCGGGTCGCTGAGTCGATGAGCGCACATGTCACCTTCGGCCTGGCCCTGCTGACGGCCCTGTATGTGGCTGCGTCACCGTGGATCGTGGGATTCAGCGGGACGGCTTCGCTGGCCACGATTGACCTCATCGCCGGGATCGCGGCGGCGTTCTTGGCGTATGGGTTCGCGACGACACTGGACCGCGCGCACGGCATGACGTGGACGCTGCCGGTGCTGGGCGCGTGGGTCATCGTCGCGCTGTGGGTCCTGCCGGGCTTCGCGCCGACCGCCGGCATGATCTGGTCGAACGTTGTGGCGGGTGGCTTGCTGACCTTCCTAGGCCTCAACGCCACCTACTTCGGCATGCGCACACGGGAGGTGGCCACCCACGCGTAGTCTCGAAATCAGTTAAGCCAGAACCCCATTCGCTCTCCCCGGCCGGCCCCTCACGGTCGGGGAGGTCTACCCGCAGACCGCGCCGATCGCCGCCGAGCTCACCAATTTGACGTACTTGGCCAGCACCCCGGTCTTGTAACGCGGCTCGGGGGGCTTGAAATCCCTTCGCCGGGCCTCGAATTCGGCCGGATCGGTCAGCACGTCCAGGGTCTGGCCGGCCACGTCCAGCCGGATCCGGTCACCGTCGCGCAATAGGGCGATCGGTCCGCCGTCGACCGCCTCCGGGGCGATGTGTCCCACGCACAAACCGGTGGTGCCGCCGGAGAACCGGCCGTCGGTGAGCAGCAGCACGTCCTTGCCGAGCCCGGCGCCCTTGATCGCGCCGGTGATGGCGAGCATCTCGCGCATCCCAGGGCCGCCCTTGGGACCCTCGTAGCGGATCACCACGGCGTCGCCCTTGGTGATGGTGCCGTCCTCGAGGGCGTCCAGCGCGGCCCGCTCGCCATCGAAAACCCTTGCCGTGCCTTCGAACACGTCGGAGTCGAAGCCGGCCGTCTTGACCACCGCGCCCTCGGGAGCCAGCGATCCGCGCAGGATGGTGATCCCCCCGGTCGGGTGGATCGGGTTGTTGAGCGCCCGCAGCACCTTGCCGTCCGGGTCCGGAGGGGCGATGGCGGCCAGGTTCTCGGCCATTGTCTGACCGGTCACCGTCAGGCAATCGCCGTGTAAAAGGCCAGCGTCCAGCAGCGCCTTCATCGCCACCGGGACGCCGCCGATGCGGTCGACATCGGACATGACGTGGCGGCCGAACGGCTTCACGTCGGCCAGGTGCGGCACCTTCGACCCGATCCGGCTGAAGTCGTCCAGCGACAGCGCGACGTCGGCCTCGCGGGCGATGGCCAGCAGGTGCAGCACCGCGTTGGTCGAGCCGCCGAAGGCCATCACCACCGCGATCGCGTTCTCGAAGGCCTCCCTCGTGAGGATGTCGCGGGCGGTGATGCCGCGCCGCAGCAGCTCGACGACGGCCTGGCCGCTGCGGCGCGCGAACCCGTCGCGGCGGC
>NZ_JAOPWB010000017.1 GCF_025965855.1 Mycobacterium sp.
CTGAAACAAAAAGCCGTGCGCCGAGTCCGGGTAAATCTTCAGGCGAGCTTGTGGAATCAAGCCTGCGAGTAGGAACGTGTAATGAGGAAGAATCATGGGGTCGCTGTCACCGTTGGCCACGAACACCGGCAGGTCGATCGCGCTAACTCGCTGCAGCACGCTGTGATTCGGAACTCCCCATGCACAGACGGCGTCGTACTGAGCTTGTCGGGTTTCCCACGTCGTGGGCAGGTCGCGGCCCTGTGTTCGGGAGAACATGCGCTTGAGGGCTTGCTGCCCGGCCTGCCGACTCGAGGCAGACGGGGCGTAGAACACGTCAAGCACCCCCTCGGGGTTTGTCTGGCGCGCGCCGACCGCTTCGATGACGTCGGGAGCCCAACCGTGCATCCCGGCGGCACCCTGGGGCGCCGAAGACGCCAAGATGACCCTCCGGAGCAGTGCTGGCCTCAACAGCGCCATTTCCTGGGCTACGAAGCTGCCGATGGAGAACCCCAGTATGTCGACCTGGTCGAACTCCATCGCGCTCAGAAAAGCGATGGCGTCCTGTGCCATCTGCTCGACGCGGTGCGGCGTGTTCCCGGTGGTGCCGCCGACCCCCACGTTGTCGAACGTCACGACTCGGCGAGACGACGCCAGCTCGTCGATCAGCGCCGGATCCCAGTTGTCCAGGTTCCCGCGGAAGTGCTGAAGAAGGACCAGCGGAACGCCGCCCTCGCCTGCATCCCGATACACATACTCGACGCCGTTGGCGGCGCTGACACTCTTGTTTGACAGCTCCGCGTATGTTTCGCCCATTGTCATCGCCCCAGTCGCTTGTGTGCTCGCCATCGCCATCGCCACCTCATCGAGACGCCGACCCTTCGACCGCCGATCAAAATGCGCTGTGGCGCGGCGAACACCTCCCCCAATTTCGGCTGCCAAGGGCGTCGCTCGCATCCTCCAGTGGACAGCGCACGCGGCCAGTCGCCGATCGACGGACCCGCGCGGCGTCAGAATGTCGTAGCGCAGGCCAGTTGTCAGTCAGGGTTGCCGTAGCTGGCGAACGCAGGCTGTCGGCCCGCACAACTGGTGCAGGAGCTCCATCTCCGAACGCGCCGCTAGCTGGTGCTCCCGGCGCGGGTCTGCCCGTCCGATAGCGTCCGTCACTAGCTGGCGCGCCGGCGCCAAGCGGCGCGGACCCGCTCGGCGGTGGCGGCGACTTGCCTGAGTCCGACCTGCCAGGCCGGCTTCCGAACCGCCCAGTCGCTCATGTTGGGGCCGAAGGCGTCCAGCGCCGCCTGGTCCGGGTTGATCGTTACAACAGTGCCTGCGCCGGTCGCGGCGAGTTCCTGTTCGAGTGGCTCGCGGGGGAACAGGTGCGCCAGTGGTTCGACGACGACCAGCACGTCGGCACCGGTGGCGACGTCGGCGTTGGTCCCGGACCCGATGCCGCCGTCCATGTACTGTCGCCCGTTGATAGTGATCGGCGGGAAGAGGCCCGGCAGGGCGCAGCTGGACGCTACTGCGGTCGGCCGCGGTGCGACGCCGGCCCGGTCCCAGACCTTCAGCTCGCCGGTCTCGACGTCGACCGCGGTGATGAGCACCTCGCGGTCCGGCCATTCGCGTGCGGTGATCAGCGTGCTCATCAGGGCGATGTGCGCCTGCTCGGTGATGGTCTCGGCGGCGAGCGCGACCCGGCCGACCTGGCGCCGGGCATCCGCCGGTTCCAGGCTGGGGTCGCGGAGTATGGCAAAGACCTCGGTCAGCCGACCGGGGTCCGCTTTGGGCGCGGGGCCGCTTTGATCGGTTGGGCTCGCAGGGGCGTCCAGCAAATCAAGATCCTGGCCGGTGGCGAGCATCGTGCCGACGATCGCGCCCGCCGAGGTACCGACGATCAAGTCGGCCTCGGCCAGGTCCACCCCTTCGCGACGCAGTCCGCTGACAAGCCCGGCCGTCCAGGCGGTGCCGACGGTTCCTCCCCCACCGAGGACCAGTGCCCGTGTTGAATTCATCCTGTTCAGCGTCTCGCATTCGAATGTTTTGTGAGCTGTGTATCGACCGCAAGGCACTTGGGTGCCTTGGGGTTTCAGTGCTGGAAGACCTCTGCACGGTTGGTCAGACCTGGACCTGTCCGCCATCGACGAAGTGCTCGGCGCCGGTGATGAACGAACTCTCCGGCCCGGCAAGGAAAGCAGCCAGCGCGGCAACTTCCTCGGGACGGCCCATCCGCTGCAACGGAAGTTGCGAGGCCATCACTGCGTGGAGAGCCTCTGTGCTCTGGCCGAGCCTGTGAGCTAAATTCTCGATCGCGGGTGTGGCGATGGGGCCGGGGGTGATGACGTTGACGCGAACCCCGCGCGGGGCCAACTCCGCGGCCCAGGTCCGGCCGAGACTGCGCACGGCTGCCTTGGACGCGGCGTAGCTGCCCATTCTGGCGGTACCTTGATGAATAGTGGAAGACGCCAGCAGGATCACCGACGCTGGCTGAGCGAGCAGCGGCAGCGACTTCTGCACGGTCAGCAGGCTGCCCTTGGTGTTCACACCGAAGACGTAGTCGAACTGCTCCTCCGTGACGTCCGCGAGAAGCGACCCATCGCCCAGTCCGGCGTTGGCAACGACGACGTCGAGTTGTCGTCCGTCGCTGCGGATGCCTTCCATGACTCGGTCGAGGTCGGCGGCCTGCGACACGTCGCACGGCACCGCGACCGCGTCCGGCCCGATTGCCTCGGCCGCGGCTTCGAGGTCGTCCTTGCGCCGGCCGGTCAGGTAGACGCGGGCGCCGTCATCGGCAAAGCGTTTGGCGATCGCCCGGCCGATACCGCTGGAGGCACCGGTGACCAGGGCTGTCTTTCCGTTCATGGGGCGCATGGCACCCATCCTTTCGAGATAACTATGTCGTTTGCGCTGCTCGTAGCCGTTACGCGACGGGCAGGACGGTCGATTTTCTTGACCGCCTCGTCCATAACGTAGTCAATTCTGGACGAGGTAGTCAAGAAATTGGTATCGTGAGGCCATGGCGCGACCCCGAAGCTTTGATGACGGCGTGGTCCTGCGCGCTGTCAGGGACCAGTTCTGGTCGACCGGTTACGCGGCAACGCGGATCGACAACATCGCCATGGCCACCGGGCTGGGCAAGGGCAGCCTCTACGGCGCCTTCGGCGACAAGCACCAACTGTTCCTGCGCACCTTCGACGACTATTGCGCCGGGCTGATCGAGGCCGTGCGCCGGGCGCTTGACGGCCCGGATGCCGGCGCCTTTGAACGGCTGCGCGGGCATGTGCGGGCGGTGGCGAACGCCGCCGCCTCGGACGCGTGTCTGCGTGGCTGTCTGCTCGCCAAGGGCACCGCCGAGCTGTCGGAGCAGGATCCGGCCGTCGCCGCGACGGCCCGCCAGACGTTCGCGACCATCCAGGAACTGCTTTCTTCCTGCATCGCGGGAGCACAGCGGGCGGGCGACATCAAGCAGCACGCGGACCCCACTCGGCTTGCCGGGCTCCTCCTGGCCGTGCTGCGCGGGATCGAAGCGCTGGGCAAAGGCGGAAGCAGCCCCGATTCACTGCGCTCGATCGCCGAAACCGCCTTGGCTCTCCTGCCCCTGCCGTCTAACGGCCACGGCGCTTCGTCCGCGATGCCGTCATGACCTACTGGCACCAAACCGGTACCGCCAAGATGGGCCAAGGCGCCATGTCGGTGGTCGACGCCACCCTGAAAGTCCATGGAATAGAACACCTTCGCATCGCCGACCGCTCGATCATGCCCCGTGTGACGACCGGAAACACCATGGCCCCCTGCGTAATCATCGGCGAACGCGCCGCCGAAATCCTCCAGGCCGAGCACACGCTCTGAAATCGCTCAAGGAAGGAATACGTCTGGCCGACAGATCAGCCCGTTGCGATCTCTTGCCACTTTATTCAAACCGCACCTCGCTGAAATCGATTGCGACCATCAGCATTTCCGTGATCGGCCGACGATCGGGTCCGCGCGTGTAGGCGCGCCGCTTGGTCGGCAGACTTATGCCGTTCGCCACCACATAATCCGAAGTCAGCTGCGCCGCTCCAAAACCGCCTGCGATATTCACGCTGTAGTCATGGCGGCGCAGCCTCAGATCCTCGCCGAAGAAAAAGTCTTGAACGAGGCTGTGCGTTTCGATCGAACCAGGAAAGTATGCGCGCAACACGCGCCACGTCTCCGTGCCCTCCCTCCAGCTCTCTGTTTCCTCGACCTGCACGCCATCCATCGCCAGAAGAAATGGCGTGTTGAGATAGGTCCATACGGCTTCGCCATTGAAATAGGCACGATGGAGCGCGTCCCAAGGCGTGTTCATTTGGTGGCCCGCGAACGAGTCTTTGGGCGCACGGCGCTCCGCAACTACTGTGCCATCGAGCTTCTGGATGGCAATCCGATCTGGCGTGAAAATCGTGCGCTGATCGGGAGCCCCGTAAGGCGAGACTGACGAGCGTTCCTCGTGCAACCAAGCAGTCATGCGGCGCGGGCTTGGGTCCTGTGGCACTCCCTTGAGCGGAAACAAGCCGCCACCACTCGCAATCGTCGCGTCAACTTTTTTGTACCCATTCCAGCGATCCATGCCACCGTGGGCATCAAGAATTCTGCCAAGCAGTTCGTTCATCAGGTATCCCCTAACATGTCTAAGTCTGTCGATCACCTCGGTTGACCAGCACGCTAAGCCGGTTCGTTCTTTGTTGGCGGCGCTGCCAGTCTTGTTTGAAAGCTCCGTATTTCGCCTGTCGTCATTGTCCAGTCCCTTGTGCTTTCTGCCCGATCGCCACCTCATCGAGACGCCGACCCTTCGACCGCCAATCCGAACGCGCTGCGGCTCCGGCGAACACCTCCACCCAAATTTCGGCTGCGATGGGCCAAGGTCGCATCGGCCAGTGGCCAGCGCACCTGGCCAGTCGCCGATCGACGGGCCCGCGCGGCATCAGAATGACGTAGCGCAGACGAGTGGTCAGGTCGAAGGTGAACAATGCCGCCGGTCCACTCGCCCGGTGGTGGCGCACGCGCGGTGTCCGGTTATTCGACAAGGGTCGAGGAGCGGCATCCGACTCGACGCACGACTGACCACTCGCACTGTCCACAAGCGGATGCGAGCACCGGCTGAGCGAACAACGCTCGATGACAGTCGATTGAAGGAGAAATAGTGCTGCCCAACGAAGCTGAAGTGGTCGTTGTTGGTGGCGGCCCGACGGGCCTGGTGCTCACCGCGGCGTTGCGTCGAGCTGGTCATGATGTTCTGACACTGGACAAACACGCATGACCAACGCCGAGCTGAGCGCACGATTCGAACGCGACGCCATCCCGCTGCGGGCGCCGCTCTACCGCAGGGCCCTGCGCATGACTCACAATCGCGCCGACGCCGAGGACCTGGTTCAGGACACCATGATGTCCGCGTACGCCAGCTTCCGCTCGTTTCGGCAGGGCACCAACCTCAACGCCTGGCTACACCGGATCCTGACCAACACCTACATCAACGACTACCGCAAAAAGCAGCGGCGCGCGGCGCAATATCCGACCGAGCAGATCACCGACCAGCAACTGGCGGCCAACGCGGCGCACTCCTCGACCGGGCTGCGCTCGGCGGAGGACGAGGCGCTCGACACGTTGCCGGACAACAGGATCAAAGCTGCAATGCACACCCTGCCCGAACAAATCCGCGTGGTCGTGTACTACGCCGACGTCGAAGGTCGCCAACACCGCGAGATCGCCGAAATCATGAACAGCCCGCCAGGAACCGTGAACTCCCGGCTCCACCGCGGACGACGCCAACTGCGCAGCATACTGAACGACGTCGCTGAACCCGCAAGCGCTACTACAACCCGACGCGCGAGATCGATTTCATGCGACGCGGCATAACCGGGCACGGTGAGCCTGAGCGCACCGGCCCCGACCAGGTGAATGCCGCACTGGTCCGGCGACTGATCGGCGACGCGCTCGCGCAGTTGTCCGGCGAGCACCGCGCGGTGATTCGCCGCTCGCACTACTTGAGGTGGACGACGGCGCAGATCCCCGACGACCTCCATATTGCCGAATGCACCGTGAAGTCGAGGCTGCACCTCGCCCTGCGAGCGCTACGGCTCACACTCCAACGACAGCCCACCCGCCGCGCACTGGACAGCCCGAGCATGCGACGTCGATCGCCCGGGTGCTGGATCCTGTCCCCTGCCGCTGGCGACATTTGGGAAAGATGACCTCAGACGCAAGCCTGGCCTGGCAGCTAGCTGATGCGGCTTCCCCATGCCTGATCGCTGGTGAGCGCGCGATGATTTTCGTCCAATTGGGTTGCGGCGAAAATCATCTGGCTACCGAGAGGATCCTCGCCGTCGTGGTACGTGAAGGTTTCCCACTGCCTGCAGCGCTGCTAACGACGCTGACAACCTGGCTGGACCTCTACGTTGGAACGCCAGAGGAACGAAGACTACGAGCTCTGATCGCGCGTGTTAGGCCACACGCGACTTGAGCGGCGACCGCACCAGTGAAGCGCGGCTCAGCAGAACCCCTCCACCGCGGTGTCCGGTTGTTCGACAAGGGTCGGGGAGCGGCATCCGACTCGACGACGACTGACCACTCGCACTGTCCATAAGCCGATGCGAGCGCGGGCTGAGCGAACAACGCTCGATGACAGTCGATTGAAGGAGAAATAGTGCTGCCCAACGAAGCTGAAGTGGTTGTTGTTGGTGGCGGCCCGACCGGCCTGGTGCTCACCGCGGCGTTGCGTCAGGCTGGCCATGATGTTCTGACACTGGACAAGCAGGAGGAAGGGGCCAACGCGTCTCGCGCAGCGGCGATCCACGCGAAGACCTTGGAGGTCCTGCGGGAGCTGGACGTCACCGACCGGTTGATCGCCGAGGGCGTTGTAGTACCGACGTTCACGTTTCGCGATCGCGACAGGATCTTGACTCGACTGGACTTCTCCTCGCTGCCGACCCCGTACCCGTTCGTGCTGACGCTGCAGCAGTATCGGACCGAGAAGATCCTCACCGAGCGCATGCATGCTCTCGGTGGGCAGGTGATGCGTCCCTACAGCGTCGCGGGTGTCTGCATCGACGCTGATGGCGCCGAGGTCGAAGTGGACGGCCCAGATGGGCGCGAAGTGGTTCAAGCGCGCTACGTCGTGGGCGCCGACGGCGTCTCCTCAGTGGTTCGGCAGAGCGCCAAAATCGACTACGCCGGCGGGACCTATGACCAGTCGTTCACCCTTGCCGACGCCCGGATCGACTGGCCGCTGCGCTTCGATGAGGTGCAGAACTTCTTCTCCCCCGCGGGCATCGTGGTCAGCGGACCGTTGCCCGATAACCAACGCCGCGTCCTCGCGACGGTCGACAACGCACCCGAGATCATCGACGTCGACTTCGTTCAGCACATCCTCGATGAGCGCGGCCCCACCGGAGCGCGGGTCAAAGAACTCACTTGGTCATCGCAATTCCATGTCCACCACCGCATCGCCAGCACCTTCCACCACGGACCGGTGTTTCTGGCCGGCGACGCCGCCCACGTGCACAGCCCCGCCGGAGGCCAGGGCATGAACCTGGGCATTCAAGACGCGGTCGATCTGGCGCACACCCTGTCCGCGTCGCTCAACGGGGCCAAACACGCCGATCTCGACGGCTACGAAAAGCGCCGCCGACCGATCGCCCGCGCCACCGTCATTTTCACCAATCTGATGACCCGTGCCTCGATCGTCGACAACCGCCCTGCCCAACTGGTCCGCAACGCCGTGTTCTCCCTGATCGGCGTCCTGCCACCGGCACGTAAGCAGATGGTCCTGCACATGTCCGAACTCGCCTGAAACGACCTCACAATGACAGCACCGCGCCTCAAAGGCCTACATCACGTCAAACTGCCGGTCAGCGACCTGGACACCAGCCTGACCTGGTATCGGCGAGTGTTCGACGCCGAACACCTGAGCCAGTTCGATCACTACGATGGCGCTGGCGCCCGCTACGCCGTGATCCTGCAGCTGCCCGGCATCGACATCCCGATCGAGCTGCGGTGGGCCCCCGATGCCGCCACCGCTACCGCGGGCTATGACCCGGTCAGTTTCGTGGCCGACGACATCCAGGCCTGGAGCGATCGCCTCGACGCGCTCGGCATCGAGCACTCACCCGTCATCACGGCCCTCGCAGGTCAATTGCTGATATTTCGCGACCCCGACCAGACATTCCTGCGACTGCTCACCTTGCCGGAAGGTGGCATCCAGGCGATCGAGATGAACCGCGACGCGGCCGAGCCCGAAGGCCCCTGGATCGCGCCCGACATCATGAGACACCCATGAGACGTGAACTGGCGACGACGTGAAGAAGACAGCGCACGAACGTCTTTAGACTCGCGAAATCTTCACCCACCACGCAACGGAAGTGAGAATTGCCGGTGCGCAAGAAAACGGACATGCGCTCGCAGCGATTGGTTGTCACCACCTGCCACGTCCGACTTTGCTAATCCCTCGTCTTTCTCGTAATGCGTTGAACGCCTTTGTGTTTAAGGCCGTGCCGAAAGCCCACCGAAACCGGTGGCGCAGCCGCGTGGCGGTGTCACGTTAAGCGGACTTTTTCGGCTGGCCTGGGTCAGGCGGTCAGATTAGGCAATTGGTTTGTTGGGCCACTTCGATTGAAAATGCGCATCAAAGACGCAGCAGGCGTTCGGCGTTCGCATGAGCCATTGCCGGCTTGGAATCGCCGTCGATGTGCGCAGTCTCCACCCTTGTGTCACGTGGGGCAGATTCGGTCGATGAGATTCGTCCACCCGGTTTTAAGTCGTCGGCGGTTACGGTCGATCGCTGGCTTGGAGAGCTCGGCGGCTGTGAGTTGTAGCAGTAGCGGGCCGTCTAAAGCGGCGGTGAGTTGAATCGCAAGGATATCGAGGTCTGTTACGTCTGGGCAAATTTGACCGAGAAGCATTCGGATATGGATGCGAGAAAGGGGGCTTTCATGTCCGATGGGCACAGGCTGACCGCCGTCTAGCGAGGCTCGTGCGATCTCGTGGTTGTCGAACAGAAAGTGCACTCGGGCATGCCCGTAGGCGATCAACCGATCTCTCGGCGGCGCCCCGGGTCCCAATGGTGGCCTTCCAGACATCACCGCTAGTTGCAGACCGCGTTCTTCCTCGTCGAGCAGGGCCTGGAAGATGCCTGCGCGGCTACCGAAGCGGCGAAATACGGTGCCTTTACCCAGACCTGCGCGGGCAGCGAGGCCGTCCATAGTGACCTTTGCAGCGCCCACTTCAGCCATGAGTTCTTGAGCCGTGCGCAACAGTTGGCGCCGGTTACGTGCCGCGTCAGCACGTTCACCATGAGGCGTTGGCGGGGTCAGCGCCAGCTGGTCCATGCAGGAGACTTTACGGGATCGACCTAAGCGGGGTATAGTCCGCTTATTGGCCCAGGGTCTGGACCACCCCGCAGCATCTTCGGTAGCACCGGGCCGAACTGCGGCCATCCGAAAGGCAGGCAATGATGAACCGACCATTGAACGCTGGCAAAGTCAGCATTCGTCCGCAGTCGATCGACGAGCTGGACCTGTCGTCCAAGAGACTCCTCGTCATCGGGGGTACCAACGGCCTTGGGCGGGCAATCGCTGGGCTCGCCTTGGCCCGCGGCGTCGATGTCACCGTCGTCGGCCGCACTTTGCGCGAATTTCCGCAAGGACAACCGAAATTCGTGCGGGCTGACCTGTCGTTGATGGCTGACGCATTGCGGCTCGGAAAGGACCTCGCGGTCGAGGACGTCGACGTGGCGCTTTTCACTGCCGGCATCATCGCCGCTCCAACGCGTGAGGAAACCGCCGAGGGCATCGAGCGCGACATGGCAGTCAGCTTCCTCAACCGGGTAGCCATCCTCAAAGGCATCAGCGGCCGCCTCGGAATCAGACGTCCCGCCGATGCGCCCCAACCCCGCGTATTCGTCATGGGCTCACCAGGCAGCGGCCAGCTCGGAAATCCCGACGACCTCAACTCAGAGTTGAGATATAAAGCCATGGCAGCCCACGCCAACACCATCGCCGGCAACGAAGCCCTCGGGTTGGGCGCCAACGGGATGTTCCCCGGACCGGCATACTTTGGCCTTGGACCCGGGCTCATCAAGACTGGCATCCGCGAAAACTGGATGGGCCGCAATGGAAGCCTGTCCTACCGACTATTCGAGGGCGCCATCGGCTTGTTCCTGCAATCACCAGACCAATACGCCAGACGCATTGTCCCCTTGCTGTTTACGCCGGAGCTCAACGGCCGTAGCGGCACACTGTTCAACCGCAAAGGGCATCCCACTTCCCCAAGTAAAGGTTTTGGCGCCTCGTATGTCACGCGCTATGTGATCGCCACGACCGAACTCCTGAACCGCGCCTTGGCAAGTCACGATCAGCAACGCGCGGACGCAGATGAGCGAGGCCGAAATCGTCAGCCATGGGCGTGAATACAGGCATCGACAGCAGAGCCCTCGCCGCGCAATGTTCTTGTTACTAAGAAACGGGAGTGATCAGATCCTGTCTGAGACCGCGGCTACTGACAGGGCCAGGGCGGCGAGCAGACCAGCCTGCGATGAGGTAAAGCACTCCTCGTCGCGGAACCCAAGTTCCGTCTGATCGGGGATATCGCGCCGCGCGGGGTCGTCGAGTGCGTGCTGCTGCGCCCGACCGCCCACACTCGATGGACACCATGGCGGCCGGATTGCTGAAAGGGCGGGATATACACGGTGTTTCGAGTGTTCAAGAAGGTGTGGATGCCGCTGCTGCTCGTGGTCGTGGTCACGCTCGGTGCCTACGCGATCGTTCGCATCCGAGACACGATGGGAGCCAACCGGACGGCGGCGGCTGCGGAGGGCAATAGCGACAACACGAAGCCGTTCAACCCCAAACACATCGCATACGAGATCACGGGGTCGGGGGGCAGCGTGAACGTCGATTATCTCGACGAGAACGGGCAGCCTCATCGCGTCGACGCTGCGGCGTTGCCGTGGTCCTTCACGATCGTCACGACGTTGCCGTCGATGTCGGCCAACGTTGTCGCTCAGGGCGATCGCGGAGTCAACGGTCTTAGGTGTCGCGTAGTCGTCGACGGCCAGGTGCGCGATGACCGCAGCGCCGACGAATATCAACCGTTCATCTACTGCCTGGTGAAATCCGTATGAGCAACGCGCACTCCGCGCCACGCCGCCCGATCGTCCCCCGGCTGATCCGCGTCCTGTCGATCCCGATCATCGTGTTCTGGGTGCTTGTCGCGGTGGGCCTGGGCCTGCTGGCTCCGTCTCTGGACGCCGTCGCGGACAAGCATTCGGTGTCGCTGGCGCCGCGGAGCTCGCCGGCATTTCAGGGCATGATGAACATCGGTCACGTGTTCAAGCAGTTCGATTCGGATTCCACGGCGATGGTGGTCCTGGAGGGGCAGGACAAGCTTGGCGACAGCGCGCACGGGTTCTACAACCAGATCGTCACGAAGCTCCACGCGGACCGGGGGCACGTGGAGAACGTCCAGGACTTCTGGAGTGACCCGCTGACTGCCGCGGGCTCACAGAGCCCCGACGGCAAGGCCGCCTACGTGCAGGTCTTCCTCGTCGGTGCTCAGGGCACGAGCCCCAGTCACGAGTCGGTGGCCGCCGTGCGCGACATCGTCGCCTCCGTACCTGCGCCGTCGGGAGTCAAGGCCTACGCAGCCAGCAATACCGTGCTCAACGCGGACACCAGCGTCGCCGGGCACAAGAGCCTCAAGCTGATGGCGTTGGTGTCGATCGGCGTCATCGCGGTAATGCTGCTGATCGTCTACCGCTCCATCGCGACCACGATTCTGGCATTGCTGACCGTGGGCATCGAACTCTTCGCGGCAGACGGGGTGACGGCCACCGCAGGCAACTTGAACATCATCGGTCTGACGCCATACGCGGTCAGCATGATCACCATGCTCGCCATCGCCGCGGGCACCGACTATGTCATCTTCCTGCTGGGCCGATATCACGAAGCCCGAGCGGCCGGCCAGGACCAGGAGCAGGCCTACTACGCGGCGTATCACGGGGTGTCGCACGTGATCCTGGGTTCGGGGCTGACCATTGTAGGTGCCCTGATGTGCCTGACCCTGTGCACCTTGCCGTACTTCCAGAAGATGGGTCTGCCGTGTGCGATCGCGCTACTGGTCGTCGTGGCCGCGGCGCTGACGTTGGCGCCGGCGATCCTGGCCGTGGCATCCCGGTTCGGGTTGTTGGATCCCAAGGGACAGCTGTCCACGCGTGGTTGGCGCAAGGTCGGCACCACCGTGGTTCGTTGGCCCGTGCCGGTCTTCCTCGTCACCGTGGTGATCGCGATCATCGGATTCGTCAGTCTGCTGTTCTACGTTCCGCAGTACAACGACGAGAAGTTCACCCCCGCCGACATGCCGGCTAACGTCGCCATGGCCGCCGCCGAGCGGCACTTCTCCCAAGCCCGGATGAACCCCGAGTTGCTCATGCTGCAAGCCGACCACGACCTGCGCAACCCGGCGGACATGCTGGTCATCGACCGGGTCGCCAAGAGCGTGTTCCATCTCAACGGCATCGAGCGGGTGCAGACGATCACCCGACCGCTCGGGTCGCCGATCGAGCACAGCTCGATCCCGTTCCAGATCGCCATGCAGAATTCGGACACCCTGCAGATGGCCAAGATTCAGAACGACAACACCGCGCAGATGCTCGAGCAGGCCGACGAG
>NZ_JAOPWB010000038.1 GCF_025965855.1 Mycobacterium sp.
CGTCCGTTGTCTGAGATGTACTCCGCGGCCTTCTGCAGAGTGAAGAACGCCCCCTTGGAATTGATCGCGAACAGCCGGTCGAACTGTTCCTCGGTCGCCTCTGTCAGGGCCTGGTCAACCAGCTCCACACCGGCGTTCGCCACGACGATGTCGACCTTGCCGAAGCGATCGATCGTCTCGGTGAAAAGTCGTTCAATTTCATAGGGTTTGGTGACATCGGCTCTCACCGCGATCGCGTCGCGGCCGATCTCGCCGATCTCGGCCACCGTGTTGGACGCGCCGGCTTCGTCGCCGGAGTAATTGATCGCGATGTCGGCCACCAGCTGTGCGTAGCGTATGGCGATCGCCTTGCCAATGCCGCGGGCTGAGCCGGTGACCAGCGCAACTTTCCCGCTGAGGTCAGTCATGTTCCCGCACAATCCTTTCGATCCCCGAAGCCGGTGATCAGTGTCGTCAGAATTTGGTGATTACCCCGTCCGGGGTTTAATCGGCGTGGGGGTCTGATCGGTTGAGTGCGGCGACGACTTGGTCATAGTTGCCGCGCGCTTCGCCGTATCGCAGGTACTTCACGCGGTCGACTTGGATTTCGGTGGCGTCGGGCTGTTCCTGAAGCAGGGCAACGACTTCCGCCACAAATTCGTCAAGCGGCATCGCCATCGGGCTGTCTTCTTGGCCGGGCAGCAACGCGGTGCGCACGGCTGGCGGGACCAGCTCCTTGACTTTGACGGTGGTGTCGGCCAGCTGCAGCCGGATCGACTCGCTGAGCATGTGAATCGCGGCCTTGGAGGCGTTGTAGCTTGGGGTGACCTTAAGCGGTGTGAACGCCAGACCCGACGACACGGTGATGATGGTTGCGTCTGGTTGGGTCTGTAAGTGTTCGATGAATGCGCCGATGAGCCGGATTGGGCCCAGTACGTTGGTCGTGATGATCGATTCGGCCGAGGCGAGAAACGATTCGGGCTTGTGCCAGTCCTCGACGCGCATGATCCCGGCCATCGTCACTAGGACGTTGAGATCCGGATGTTTGGCGAGCACTTGCTTGGCGGCCACATCGATACTGCCGGGGTCGGCGGTGTCAATGGGCACCGTGTCCAGGCCGGGGTGCTCGGTGGCGATGCGCCCGAGCAGTTCGGTGCGCCGGCCGCCCACGATCACGGTGTTGCCCTTGGCATGTAGCTCCACGGCGAGCGCCAGCCCAATGCCACTCGTGGCACCGGGGATGAAGATGTTGTTGTCTGACGTGTTCATCCTGTGAGTCTCGCGGCCGTATCGCACGCCCGGCAGAGACCACTTATAGGGGGATCAGCAGTCTCTGGCTAATAGTTAGCACCGACGGATACTGGCGATATGGACCGCGCGGCACTGGCCGACTTTCTCCGCCGACACCGAGAGGCGCTACGGCCAGCCGACGTCGGGCTACCGGGTGGGGCGCGCCGCCGAGCCGCCGGGTTACGCCGGGAGGAGGTCGCGGCACTGGCGGCGATGTCGACCGACTACTACACCCGGCTAGAACAGCAGCGCGGACCGCAGCCCAGCGAGCAGATGCTGGCTTCGCTTGCCCGCGCTCTCCGGCTCAGCGGGGATGAGCGTGACTACCTGTTCCGGATCGCGGGGCGCAACGCTCCCGATTCGGTGGGTGCCACACCGCATGTGGCTCCGGCGCTGCTGCGGGTGCTCGACCGGCTCAGCGACACCCCGGCGCTGATCGTGTCCAACCTTGGCGTGACTCTGGTGCAAAACCGGATGGCTGAGGCCCTGTTCGGTGACAGGTCGCATTACACCGGCCTGGCCCGCAGCGAGATCTACCGCTGGTTCACCGAGCCCTCAGAGCGGTCGAGCTACCCCGAGGATGACCGTGACAGGCAAAGCTGCGCGGTGGTCGCGCACCTGCGCGTCGCGTATGGATCGATGGGCGCGCGCTCGGCGGCCGGCGAGATTGTGCGTGCGCTGCAGAAGGCCAGCTCAGAGTTTTCTGAACTGTGGGACCGGCACGAAGTGGCTCAGCGCTACACCGATCACAAGACGATCGTTCATCCCGAACTCGGCCCGATCGAGCTCGACTGCCAGGCGCTGCTGACCGAGGACCAATCTCAGCTGCTGCTGGTATTCACCGCCGCTCCGCGCAGCGAGGGCTACGAGAAACTGCAACTGCTCGCCGTATTGGGACAGGAGCGCTTCCCCGAGACTGTCGTTGCCGGGATGGATACCCGGCCGCATGACCGCGAACGCGAGGGTCAGCCGTGAAGGTGATCGTCATCGGGACCGGCACGATCGGTTCGGCCGTCCGGCATTCGCTGGTTCAACACGGGCATGAGGTCGCCGTGGTCACCGTCGAGACCGATCACCGCACATCAGGGCTAAAGGTGCTCGACCGGTTGAATGTATGAATTCCACAAAGATCCGCAGCGACGACGACCGGAAGGCTCGGCTTCAAGGGCGCGGCTGCACGTCCACGCTCGGCGGCCGGGGCGAAGGCTCCTCGCGCCCGGCACGCACTGAACGCCGGACGACGCTGAACGCGACGGCGCCGCCGGCCAGGACCACGACGGCGGCCCCGGCGATCACCCATGGGCGCTTGCTGCGGCGCTGGGCCCGGCGCGCGTCCTGCAGCGCCTGGGGCAGCCCGGAGACCATCTCCTGCGCGGCGGCCAGCTCCTGCGCGAGTGTCTCTTGGGCCGCGGCGATCTCGCGGGCGAGCCGGCCCTCGCGGTAACGGCGACGGAGTCCCGACGCGGTCGACTGCGCACCGTGGACGCCCAGCGCCACGACTCCTCGGGTGACATCCACCGGTCCCACCGCCGAGTAGGTCAATCCGCGGGCCAGTCGCTCCCGTGGGGTCAGCCGGGGTGCCGTTTTCGCGCTCATCTGCCGCCCTTCTGTGCCGCTCGTCCGGTGCCTCATCAGACTGCCATCAATGGGACACGCCCGGGCCTATTGTGCGCGCCCGGGTTTCGGTACCGGGTGCTTGCACGGCCACGCGTAATGGCAGACTCTAGCCCCGTGACTAACAGCCCCATTCAGACTGCTACCGCGACGCTGCACACCAACCGCGGAGACATCAAGGTTGCCCTGTTCGGAAACCACGCGCCCAAGACCGTCGCCAACTTCGTCGGCCTGGCGCAGGGCACCAAGGAGTACTCGACCCAGAACGCATCGGGTAGCCCGTCGGGCCCGTTCTACGACGGCGCGGTCATTCACAGGGTGATCAGAGGCTTCATGATCCAGGGCGGCGATCCGACCGGTACGGGCCGCGGGGGTCCGGGCTACAAGTTCGCCGACGAGTTCCATCCCGAGTTGCAATTCGACAAGCCCTACCTCCTGGCGATGGCGAACGCGGGCCCGGGCACCAACGGTTCGCAATTCTTCATCACCGTGGCCCAGACGCCGCACTTGAACCGGCGCCACACGATCTTCGGCGAAGTGACCGATCCCGATTCGCAAAAGGTGGTCGACGCGATCGCGACGACGGCCACCGACGGCAACGACCGTCCCGCCGATGCGGTCGTCATCGAGTCGATCACGATCTCCTAAGGCGGCTTTCGCTCAGCGCCCGTTACCACCTGCGTAGCCGGCGTCCGTGAGCGCGTCGAGCACCTTCAACGGGTCCGTCCCGAGGTCCCAACGGGACAAGATCACCAAACCGCCGTCGACCGTTTCGACCTCGAGCAACCGCACCGTGCGCGCGTGGCGGCGGAATTCGGTGATCCGGATGATCTTGATGTCGGGGTGCTGTAATACCTGCGTCCGGAACCAGCCCCGCAGCATCAGACCACCTGGGCCAATTGCCAGCTTCGGGCGCGCGCGCCACGTCATGCCCGCAAACAAGATCAGACCGGCCGCGGCAATCCCCGTCAAAATGCGTCCGGGTACGTCTGTGACGAGGGTCACACTGGCGATAGCCATTAGAACGCCGACGGCCCCGCAACCAGCGACTCCGGCTGTGGGCGGCGCCCATTCTGTTTGCTGCATGGCGCGTCTAACCCCTCCCACCACTGCCTATGGAGTTATCCACAAGCGCTATCAACAGTGGGGATAAATCACACGCGTGTGATTGGGTGGCCGCAAGGTTGCTGAGCCAGTTACAGATAGACCCCAAGATGAATTCATTACCTCTGTGGGGTTGGTCAGTGCCAGCGCATCGTGAGCAACAACCCGGTGATCATGAAAGCGAACGCGATGGCGTAGTTCCACGGGCCGAGTTGCGCCATCCAGCTCAGGGCGGCCGGCGCCTGACTGCCGACGGCGGCCAATTGGAACACCATCAACCAGACGAGCCCGATCAACATGAGGCCGACAAACAAACAAACGAACCACACGCTGGACGGTCCGACCTTCACTTTCACCGGCGTGCGACTGACCCCGCTGACGGCGAAGTCGTTCTTCTTACGGACCTTGGACTTGGGCATTGTTACCTCAGAGGTGTCTCGGCAATTACCTGAACAACATCTTGAACGGGACGGGGTGCGACGATAACGATGGCAGCTGCACGAATAGCTCGGCTACGAGACTAACTCACCTGGCACGGTGACCAGGAAATGGAGAGTCGATGAATGACACGCGCCGCTCACCATGGCGCTTCGGGGTCCCGTTGGTGTGTCTGTTGGCCGGGTTGCTGCTCGCCGCCACGCACGCGGTGTCCGGCGGCGGCGAGATCCGCCGTAGCGATGCGCCGCGCCTGGTCGATCTGGTCCGCGAGGCGCAGTCGTCGGTCGATCACCTCAGAGCCCAACGCGACGAGCTGGCCAAGAAGATCGATTCCGCCCACGGCCGGTCCACGGATGCCGCGCTGGCCGCGATGCTGCGACGCTCCGCCGAGCTGGCCGGTGAAGCGGGAATGGATCCGGTGCACGGACCGGGTCTGGTGGTGACCCTCCAGGACGCACAGCGTGACGCCAACGGCCGCTTCCCCCGCGACGCATCGCCCGACGATCTGGTCGTGCATCAGCAGGACATCCAGGCCGTGCTGAACGGGTTGTGGAGCGCCGGCGCGGAGGCGATCCAGATGCAAGACCAGCGGATCATCGCGACCTCGGTGCCTCGCTGCGTCGGCAATACGCTGCTGCTCAACGGGCGCACCTACAGCCCGCCCTACACGATCACCGCGATCGGCAACCCGGCAGCCATGCTGGCCGCGCTGGCCGCCGCTCCCCTGGTCATCCTCTACAAGCAGTACGTGGTCCGATTCGGCCTCGGCTACAGCGAAGAGGTCAAGTCCGACGTCCAGATCGTCGGCCATTCCGAACCCGTCCGGACGCACTTCGCGCAGCCCGCGGGCCCGGTGGGGTACTGAGCGGCAGCCCCGGCCGGGGCCGGACGGTAACCTGACACGATGCGGATCCTGGTTGTCGACAACTACGACAGCTTCGTGTTCAACCTGGTGCAGTACCTCGGCCAGCTCGGTGTCGAGGCCGACGTCTGGCGCAACGACGACGCCCGCCTCTCGGACCAGGCGGCCGTAGCCGCGCAGTTCGACGGTGTTCTGCTCAGCCCGGGACCGGGCACCCCGGAACGCGCGGGCTCGTCGATCGGGCTGGTTCGTGCGTGCGCCGAGCAGCGCACCCCGCTGCTCGGGGTATGCCTGGGGCACCAGGCCATCGGCGTGGCGTTCGGCGCCACCGTGGACCGCGCGCCCGAGTTGCTGCACGGCAAGACCAGCAGCGTGTTTCACACCAATGTTAGTGTGCTGGAAGGGCTTCCGGATCCATTCACAGCGACCCGATACCATTCGTTGACTATTTTGCCGGAGTCCCTGCCCGCGACGCTGGAGGTCACGGCCCGCACCCGCAGTGGTGTGATCATGGGCGTGCGTCACACCGAGTTGCCGATTCACGGTGTCCAGTTCCATCCGGAGTCGATACTCACAGAGGGCGGGCACCGAATGCTGGCGAACTGGCTCGCTTTCTGCGGCTGGACGCGCGACGACACGCTGGTGCGCCGGCTGGAGAACGAGGTCCGCTCCGCGGTCCGGCCATATTTCCCGGAGGACGCGCCGGCGGTTACTGGCCGAACTTCAGCGTGATGATCCCGTCCCGATTGACCGCCGACCCGGCTGGCGGGTTCTGGTAGACCACCCGGTGGGCCTGGGAGCCGCCGGCGTCGACGTCGGGACCCTTGTCGAGCCCCCCGGTCCAGCCCAGCGCGCGCAACCGCGGTTCGGCGTCCGCCCAGAACATGCCGGTCAGATCGGGCATCAGGAATTGATTGCCCTTGGACACCTGCAGCTCGATAATCGAGTCCACCGGAACCGTCTGCCCCTTGGGCGGATTCGTGCCGATCACCTCACCGGCCGGCCGGGGGCTGTCCACCTGCGCCTGGGTGACCTTGGTGAAGCCGTAGACGGTCAGGTTCTTCTGTGCGACGTCGACGGTCTGACCGGCGACGTCGGGGACCTGCTTGGTCTCCGGCCCGGAGCCGACGATCACGGTGATCACGTTGGTGATCGCCGACGTCTGGTTGGCCGGCGGCTGGGTCCCGATGACCTTGCCCAACAGCTCCGGGGTCGACGGCGAGTTCGCCTGCTTGAACTTGCTGAATCCGGCGGCCTTCAGCTTGCTGACCGCGTCGCTGTAGCTCAGCGAGGACACATCAGGAACTTCGCGTTGCTCGGGGCCGGTGGAGACGTTGATGGTGATCTCGTCGCCGGCGCTCACCGACGCGCTGGCGGCGGGGTCGGTGCTGATGACGTGGTCGGGCGGAACCGTCGAGTCGGGCTTTTGCAGGGTGCGTGTCTTGAAGCCGCGGTTTTGCAGTGCGGCAATCGCATCGGCGGACACCTGCCCGCGCATGTCGGGCACCTGGACATCGCGGGTGCTGCCGCCGAACGTGTTGAAGGCGATGACCACCACGATCGTCAGCACCGCCAGCACGGCGACCGCGACAACCCAGCGGCCGATGGAACCGCCGGCGCGATCGCTGTCGGTGTCGTCCAGAGCCTGGCGTGGCAGCGGGTCAGTGCGCGGCCCGTGACCGATGGGTGAGGACGACAGGAACGAGCTGCGCTCGGCGTCAGTGAACACCTTGGGCGCCTCGGGTGGCTCACCGTTGTGTACCCGCACCAGGTCGGTGCGCATCTCTGCCGCGGTCTGATAGCGGTTCTCCGGGTTCTTGGCCAGTGCCTTGAGCACGACGGCGTCAAGGTCGGCGGAGATGCCCTCGTGCCGCTTCGACGGCGGCACCGGATCCTCGCGGACGTGCTGGTAGGCAACCGCGACGGGCGAGTCACCCGTGAAAGGCGGTTCGCCGGTGAGGATTTCGTAGAGGACACAGCCCAGCGAGTAGACATCGGATCGGGCGTCGACGGGATCACCGCGTGCCTGTTCGGGTGACAAGTACTGGGCTGTCCCGATCACGGCCGCGGTCTGGGTGACGCTGTTGCCGCTGTCGGCGATCGCGCGCGCGATGCCGAAGTCCATCACCTTGACCGCGTTGGTGGAGCTGATCATGATGTTCGCCGGCTTGACGTCGCGGTGGATGATGCCGTTCTGATGGCTGAAGTTCAGCGCCTGGCAGGCGTCGGCGATGATCTCGATGGCCCGCCGCGGCGGCATCGGGCCGTCGGTGTGCACGATGTCGCGCAGCGTGACGCCTTCGACGTACTCCATGACGATGTAGGGCAGCGGACCGGTCGGTGTTTCCGCCTCGCCGGTGTCGTACACCGCGACGATGGACGGGTGGTTCAGCGCCGCGGCGTTTTGCGCCTCGCGCCGGAAGCGTAGGTAGAAACTGGGGTCACGGGCCAGGTCGGCGCGCAGCACCTTCACCGCGACGTCGCGGTGCAAACGGACGTCGCGGGCCAAATGAACTTCGGACATGCCTCCGAAACCGAGGATCTCGCCGATCTCATAGCGGTCGGACAGGTGCTGCGGGGTGGTCATCGCTGTGTCTCATGTCGGGCCGGCGATGTGCTGGGCGTAGAGGGGGGAACCCAGTCATGTCCATGCGGCCTGCTCTGAAGTCCAGAATTACCTATTCTCCCGCGATCCGTCCAATTGAGCCGCAGGCGCGGCGCCGCCCCGCTGGGCGTCTTGCTCGCCGGGGGCGCCGTCGCCGGTGGGGTCCCGGTGTCGGTGACGGTCGGGGGCGGCGATTGCACGTTTTCCGTGCGGGAATTGATGACGATGATCACCGCGATCAAGATCGCCAGCGCTCCCAGCACGCCCGCGGCCCACAGCAGCGCGCGCTGGCCCGAGGAGAACGTGCGCCGGGCGGGCGCGCGCGGGCGACCGGTGGACGGCCCGGAGCGGCGGGGCGCCATGCTGCGGCTGGGCCCGACGGCGGGGGACCTGGTTTGCGGGCTCGACGGAATGGC
>NZ_JAOPWB010000039.1 GCF_025965855.1 Mycobacterium sp.
CGACGTCAGCGTCACCGGCGGGGCCGGATCAGCGGGCGGTGCGGGAGGCGGCGGAGGAGCGTCCGGCGGCGGCGCGTCCGCCGCCGGGGGTGCCAGCGGCGGCGGCATCCCGTTGAGCCAGGGCGCATCCAGCGGGGCGTCCATACCCGCCGGTACGGGCGCCGGAGCCTCGCGCGGCGTGGCGCCCGATAGCGGACCGCCACACACGGGCCAGGCGCCACGCCCCTGGGTCGCCAGCACGCGCTCGGCGACCGCGATCTGCTGGTCTTTGGTAGCAAGTTCGGCCGACGGGGCGTACTGGCCACCGCCGTGCGACGCCCAGGTACTCGCGGTGAACTGCACACCGCCGTGGTAGCCGTTGCCGGTGTTGATTCCCCAGTTGCCGCCGGATTCGCAATGGGCTACCTGATCCCATTCGCCGTCGGTGGCCGCGGCCGCCTGGCCGGCCATGGCGATGCTGCCGCCACCAAGTACCGCCCCCGTGAAGGCGATTTTGGCGACGCTAATGCTGGATGTTGTGGGCTTACGGTGACGTCCACTCATACGCGCCGGAATATTCCTCTCTCGTGACGCGCCTACGAGGTCAGCTGTCGGGTTCGGGTTGGAGAGGCTACCCGGCCAATACCGCACTCCACATGGGAGCCGGCGTCGGCTTCACCCCAAGGAGCCGCAAGCGGCTCCAGTCCGATCACGGTGGACCGGTGGGTCCCCCGCCTCCATCCACTTGTCGGTGACCCCGCCTATTGGATGGAGCTCGGCGCGATAGGAGGGGAGGAACGCCGTTCGGTCGATTGACGAACCCTCGGAGACGCTAGCGCGTTCCGTTGGTCTCGTCACGTTGGGAGACACCCGGCGTTTCCCCCACGGCAATCCGCGAAAAGCCCAGGAGCGCCAGGGATTTGCGCAGGTCACAACTCCGATATCGGAGCGTGATTGCGTCGTTATCGTTCCGTTACGTGAGCTATCTCACAGTTTCAGCCGCCGGCGAAGGGAGGCAGAACGTCGATCGTGTCACCGGTCTGTAACGGCGTGGTTTCGTCGCGAACCGCGATGCCGTCGCACAGGTAGGAGCATCGGCTCATCACGGTGGCGAGGCGAGATCCCCGAACGCCGAGGCGCTCGACCAATTCGGCCACCGTGGTGCCCGGACGCACCACCAGCGTCTCCGATTCGGCGCCCGCCGCCGCGCGCGCGGCGGCGAAGTAGCGGACCGTCACCTGGAGTCCCTCCGCTTCGACCGGGGTCTGCCCCATGGGGCTAGCCACCGATCGCGCTCATCGGGCGCGCGGGCTGGATGAAGTCGGGATCGTTGATGCCATGGCCGGCGGGTTTGCCCCACATCGCGGCACGCCACGCCGCCTCGATCGCGTCGTCGCCGGCCCCGCCGCGTAGCAGGCCCCGAAGGTCGGTCTCCTCGGCCGAGAACAGGCAGCTGCGAATTTGGCCATCGGCCGTCAGCCGGGTGCGGTCGCAGGTCGAGCAGAAGGCGTGCGACACCGACGCGATGACACCGAACTTTGCGCTGGGCGTGTCCGGGCCCGTGTCGACCAGCCAGAGCTCGGCCGGGGCCGAACCGCGCGGCGCCGGGTCCGGGCGCAGCCGGAAGTGCGGGCGCAGCACCGCCAGCACTTGGTCCGCGGTCAGCGCGGCGCCGCGGCGCCACCGATGCCCGGCGTCCAGCGGCATCTGCTCGATGACCCGCAATTGATAGCCATGCTCGAGGCAGAACCGCAACAGGCCGACGACATCCTCACGCCCGGTCGCGGGGGCGAGCACGGCGTTGACTTTGACCGGTGTCAGGCCGGCCTGTTTGGCGGCCGCCAAGCCGTCGAGCACGTCGGCGAGCCGGTCCCGGCGGGTGATGGCCGCAAAGTGGTCTGGGTCCACGCTGTCCATCGACACGTTGACCCGATCCAGGCCTGCCTCCGCGAGCGCGGCGGCCCGCCGCGCCAGCCCCACCCCGTTGGTGGTCACCGAGATCTCGGGGCGGGGCCGTAGACCGGCGGCGACGGCGACCACCTCTTCGAGGTGGCGGGACAACAGGGGCTCGCCACCGGTGAACCGCACGCTGGTGACGCCGAGCCGGGTGACGGCGATGTGCATCAGCCTGGCCAGCTCGTCGGGGCGCAGCAATTGCTCCCCGGGGAGCCAGTCGAGGCCCTCGGCCGGCATGCAATAGCTGCAACGCAGATTGCAGCGATCGGTCAGCGACACCCGCAGATCGGTGGCGGCCCGTCCATAGGTGTCCAGCAGCGGGCCGCTGCCGGGAACGTCGCGGGCGACGTCGCCGTCGGTGCGGCTTCGCACCGTCGGTAAGCCCAAGGCGGTCAGGGTCATAAGGTCGCCGGTGCGGGAGCGGAATCGATCGCAACGATGTCTTTACCCAGCGGCATCAGCGACACCGGGATCAACTTGAGGTTGGCCAGCGCCAGCGGAATGCCGATGATCGTGATCGCCATCGCCGCCGCGGTCACCAGATGACCGATCGCCAGCCACAACCCAAATAGCACCACCCAGATGACATTCCCGATCAGGGCGCCGGTCCCGGCGGTCGGCTTGTCGACGATCGTCCGGCCGAACGGCCATAACGCGTAGGAGGCGATGCGCAACGACGCGAAGCCGAAGGGAATGGTGACGATGAGCAGGAAACTGATGAGCGCCGCCAGCAGGTATCCGGCGGCCATCCAGAGGCCGCCGAACACAAGCCAGATGACGTTCAGGATCAGGCGCATGTCTCCTCCAGCGGTAATGCCAGACTACCGAGTGACGGTAACGGGGGTGCTCGTCAGGCGGGCATCCGAGTAGGATCAGAACTCAACATGCGTCCTGCGCAGGCGGGACGCTTCTTGCGTTGCCCATCCTAGTGATCCGTCAGACAAGCAGGTGAGACCAGTGCCGACCGGCAAGGTTAAGTGGTACGACGCCGAAAAGGGGTTTGGCTTCCTGTCGCAGGAGGACGGCGAGGACGTCTACGTCCGCTCGTCCGCGTTGCCCGCCGGGGTCGAGGGGCTCAAAGCGGGACAGCGAGTGGAATTCGGCGTCGCATCCGGCCGGCGCGGACCGCAGGCGTTAAGTCTCAAGCTGATCGATCCGCCGCCCAGCCTTGCCAAGACGCGCCGTGAGGCGGCGCCGGTCGAGCACAAGCACAGCCCCGACGAGCTGCACGGGATGGTCGAGGACATGATCACGCTGCTGGAAAGCGCCGTGCAGCCCGAGTTGCGCAAGGGTCGATACCCGGACCGCAAGACCGCCCGTCGGGTGTCCGAGGTGGTCAAGGCCGTGGCCCAGGAGCTCGACTCCTAGCTGCGTCTAGGTTCTCCACCCGCTTCCGGCCTCTTCCGGCGAGACCGGCGACTACTGGTCACTTTTGTCACGATTCGCCGTAGTATGCGGTCAGAGACTGGGTACCCAAGCCTCGATGTGAGTCGTTAGCGAGGAGGCGGCGATGGCACAGCAAGCGCAGGTCACCGAGGAACAAGCGAGGGCCCTCGCCGAGGAATCCCGCGAAAGCGGTTGGGACAAACCGTCGTTCGCCAAGGGACTGTTTCTCGGTCACTTTCCGTTAGAGCTCATCCACCCGTTTCCGAAGCCATCCGATGCCGACGAGGCGCGCACCCGCGCCTTCCTGGGCAGGCTGCGGGAGTTCCTTGACACCGTCGAGGGCAGCGTCATCGAGCGCGACGCGCAGATCCCCGACGAATACGTGAAGGGCTTGGCCGAACTGGGCTGCTTCGGCATGAAGATACCCACTGAATACGGCGGCCTGGGCATGTCGCAAGTCGCCTACAACCGGGCACTCGTGATGATTTCGTCGGTTCATCCCAGCCTCGGCGCACTATTGTCGGCCCACCAGTCGATCGGCGTACCCGAGCCGCTCAAACTCGCCGGGACCCCCGAACAGAAGCGGAAGTTCTTGCCGCGCTGCGCCGCTGGCGGCGTATCGGCGTTTCTGCTCACCGAACCGGACGTGGGATCGGACCCGGCGCGGCTGGCGTCGACGGCTACACCGGTCGAGGACGGGAAGGCATACGAACTCGAGGGCGTGAAGTTGTGGACCACCAACGGCGTGGTCGCCGAACTGCTGGTGGTCATGGCCCGGGTGCCCAAGGGCGACGGGCACCGCGGCGGGATCAGCGCGTTCGTCGTCGAGGCCGATTCCCCCGGGATCACCGTGGAGCGGCGCAACAAGTTCATGGGGTTGCGCGGCATCGAGAACGGCGTCACCAGGCTGCACCGGGTGCGGGTGCCCGCCGAAAACCTGATCGGCCGGGAAGGCGACGGCCTGAAGATCGCGCTGACCACGCTGAACGCCGGGCGGCTGTCGATTCCCGCGAGCGCGACGGGATCGTCGAAGTGGGCGCTGAAGATTGCCCGCGAATGGTCCGGCGAGCGCGTGCAATGGGGCAAGCCGCTCGCCAAACACGAAGCGGTGGCGAGCAAGATCTCGTTCATCGCCGCGACCACGTACGCGCTTGACGCGGTGCTCGAGCTGTCCGCTCAGATGGCCGACGAAGGCCGCAACGACATCCGGATAGAGGCGGCGCTGGCCAAGTTGTGGTCCAGCGAGATGTCCTGCCTGATCGCCGACGAGCTCTTGCAGATCCGCGGCGGGCGTGGCTATGAGAGCGCGGAGTCGCTGGCCGCGCGCGGGGAGCGCGCGGTGCCGGCCGAGCAGGTGGTGCGCGACCTGCGGATCAACCGCATCTTCGAGGGATCCAGCGAGATCATGCGGCTGCTCATCGCGCGGGAGGCCGTCGACGCCCACCTGAGCGCGGCCGGTGACCTCGCCAAACCCGACACGGGGTTGCGGCAGAAGGCCGCCGCGGCCGTCGGAGCGAGCGGCTTCTACGCAAAGTGGTTGCCACAGTTGGTATTCGGCGAAGGGCAGCGGCCCACCGCGTACAGCGAGTTCGGCCCGTTGGCGTCCCACCTGCGGTTCGTCGAACGCTCCACCCGCAAGCTGGCCCGCAACACCTTCTACGGTATGGCGCGCTGGCAGGCCAGGCTCGAGCAAAGGCAGGGATTCCTGGGGCGCATCGTCGACATCGGCGCGGAGCTGTTCGCGATGTCGGCGGCCTGCGTGCGCGCCGAGGGTCAGCGGGCAGCGGACCCGGCCGTCGGCCGGCAGGCGTACGAGCTGGCCGACACGTTCTGTCAGCAAGCGACCCTGCGGGTCGAGGCCCTGTTCCAGGCGTTGTGGACCAACACCGACAGCAGCGACGTCCGGCTGACCCACGACGTGCTGGAAGGCCGGTACACCTGGCTCGAGGACGGGATCCTCGATCAGTCGGAGGGCACCGGACCGTGGATAGCGCATTGGGAACCGGGGGAGTCGACCGAGACCAACCTGGCCCGCCGGTTCCTGACCGCGGCCCCCTCGACGGAGGCCACACTCTAGGCGCCGACCGCTGGGGGCAGACTTGTCACCATGGCCTCCTATGTCGCCCCTGCGGGCGAATTCACCCGCGACACCAACTACATCAACACCCGCATCACCGCCGACGGACGCGACGGCTACCCGGTAGAGCCCGGCCGGTATCGGCTCATCGTGGCCCGCGCCTGCCCGTGGGCCAACCGCGCGATCATCGTCCGGCGGTTGCTGGGCCTGGAAGGCGCTCTGTCCATTGGGTTTTGCGGACCCACCCACGACAAGCGCAGCTGGACTTTCGACCTGGACCCGGGCGGCGTCGACCCGGTGCTGAAGATCCCGCGGCTGCAGGACGCCTACTTCAAACGCTTCCCCGACTACCCCAAAGGCATCACGGTCCCGGCAATCGTCGACGTACCGACCGGTGCGGTGGTCACCAACGATTTCGCGCAGATGACGCTGGGTCTCTCCACCGAGTGGACCGCCTACCACCGCGACGGCGCTCCCCAGCTATACCCGGAGCCGCTGCGCGCCGAGATCGACGAGGTGAGCAAGAGGGTCTACACCGAGATCAACAACGGCGTCTACCGCTGCGGCTTCGCCGGCTCGCAGCAGGCCTACGAAGCGGCCTACAACCGGCTGTTCACCGCGTTGGATTGGGTGAGCGATCGCCTGGCCAACAAGCGATACCTGGTGGGCGACACCATCACCGAGGCGGACGTGCGGCTGTTCACCACCCTGGCCCGCTTCGACCCCGTCTACCAGGGGCACTTCAAGTGCAATCGAAGCAAACTGTCCGAGATGCCGGTGTTGTGGGCCTATGCGCGTGACCTGTTCCAGACGCCGGGTTTCGGCGATACCGTCGACTTCGTCCAGATCAAGCAGCACTACTACATCGTGCACGCCGACATCAACCCAACCCGCATCGTGCCCAAGGGCCCGGACCTTTCCGGCTGGCTGACCCCACACGGGCGGGAAACCTTGGGCGGCAGGCCTTTCGGGGACGGAAGCCCCCCCGGACCCCCTGTCGAGGGCGAACGAGTGCCGGCCGGCCACGGCGCGTAACGGGCCCACCACAGAACGTCACGGGCCCACCGCCGAACGTCGACTTGATTGCGCGCATCGTGTCGTTTTCGCGCATCAACTCCACGTTCGGGGTGTCATAGCGGGCAACCGGCCGCCAGCAGCGCACTTCGGGTGCGCGCAACCACGACATGGGGTCGGTATCGGAGCAGGTCGGCGCTGACCCGAATGATCCTCCAGCCCCAGGCATCGAGCTCGGCCAATCGATCGATGTCCCGGGTGCGCCGCGCAGGATCGGTCCAATGTTGCGCGCCGTCGAATTCGACGCCGACCTTCCATTCCTCCCAGCCCATATCGATCCGCGCGACGACCGCAGCCCACCCGTCGAGCACCTCTATCTGCGTCTGGGGTCGCGGCAATCCACCGCCGACGAGGACCAGGCGGGTCTTGGTTTCGTACGGCGATTCGGCGCCCGCGTCGGCCAAATGCAGAACCCGCCGCAGCTGAACCAACCCGCGCGCGCCACGATGGCGGTCGGCAATCAGCTCGACGTCGGCTGCCTTCAGCTCGCTTGCATGCATGAGCGCGTCCAGCCGAATCACCGCCGCAGTCAAGCCTTTTCGCCTGCCCAGGTCGAATGCCGTGCGGGCGGGCGTCGTTATGCGAATCCGGTCGCGCACACAGGTCTCGTCGTCGTCCAGGCTGTCGCTGTGCAGAATGATGCCGTGCACCTTGTCGCGGCTGGGCCGGTTCAGCTCGGCCGGCAGCCAGTCGTCGATCCATGCCGCGCGGTGCAACGCCGCAGCCGATAGGCCCGCCACCGTCGCGGTCCGCTCGGACCACAGCCAGGCGGCCACCGCCCGGGTTACGGGCGTCAACCTCTGGCCGCGGCGGATGTAGACGTTGCGATGGACCATCTCGAAATCGGTCCGCAACCGATGCCGGGTGACGGCTTTGGCGGCGAGCGCGTCGGTGCCTCTGAATGGCCAGTCCAGGATCTCCATGGACACACGGTGCAGGTCCGCACTGACATGTTCGGCCCAACGTCGAGTTGTGGTGCAAAATCGTCCCGTTTGACGCAACGACTCGACGCTCGGCGTTGCGAGGTTAAGAGGTCAGGCGCACTGACCATTCCGCGTGCGGAACGGCGCGAATGGTGCTGATGTCGTTGACCTGTCCGTCGTCGACCACCAACGTCAGCAACTGCACGACTATCCCGGTCAGCCGGCCGCGCTGCGGGTCGACCGAGGGAATGGTGACCGCGAGCCGCGAGCCCGGTCGAAACATGGTCGTGGCGGTGTCGGCGGGATCCTCATACACCTGCAGCAGCCGCCAGGGCGCCCGCGCGATGGCCGCGGGGACCGAAAGTTGCACCGGGCAATGCTCGTTGAACGGTAGCTCGCCCTGGGTCTGCGGCGTCTGGCAGTCGTTGAGGTTGAGCACATCGCAGTACAGGTACGGCCCCACCCGGGTCAGGTGCCCGTGCGAGTACGCGCTGATCTCGGGTTGCTGCGGGCCGGTGCGGCGTACGAGCAGCCAGGTTCCGACCCCAGCCCCAACGCACGCCAATACCACCAAGGTCGCGGCGAGCGCGACCACGCCGCGTTTCACTCCGGCACCGCCGCCGGCCTACCGGCGCCACGGCGCATCCCCTCCTGCTCGACCATGACGGGCCGATTGCCGCCCAGGCCGGGGATCAACGAGTCGCCGCGGAAGCTGACCAGGGTCTGGGCCAGGCCGAGGATGAGCAGGGCGCTGACCGCGGTGAAGCCGATCCACAATTCCGTGTACACCAGGACGCCTAGCGCCCCACCCAGCACCCACGCCAGCTGCAGCGTCGATTCCGATCGCCCGAATCCCGATGCCCGCGACTCCTCGGGCAGATCGTGTTGCAAGGAGGCGTCGAGAGAGGCCTTCGCGATCGCGCTGGCCCCCGAGGTGACCAGGGTGGCAATCACGGCCACCATCAGGGTTCCCGCCACGGCGGCCGCCAAGGCGACGGCGCACACCGCCACCGCGCAGCGCACCACCAGCACTGCGGGCCTGCCCAGTTGCAGGCGTGCGCTGGTGAAGTTTCCGGCAAAGTTGCCGATCGCGGCCGCGGCGCCGATCATCCCCAGCATTGCCAGTTGAGCCCACCCGTTGGCTTGATGCGCCTTGGCGACAAACGCCGGGTACAAGAACAGGAAGCCGACCATCACCTTGATGGTGCAATTACCCCATAGCGAGGTGATGATGTTGCGGCCGAACGGTTGTCGAAGCGTTCCGCCGACCTTTTTGACCTCACCGGGCCAGCTTCGCTGCGGTTGGCCGCTGTCGCGTCGGTAGCTCAGGGTGGCCGGGACTTCGCCCGCGGTCACCTCGACCCAGCGCGGGATCCGCATCGACAGCAAAGCACCGGCGATCGTGACGGCGACGACGACGATCAACGCGCCGGGGAGCTTGAAGAGGTGGGTGCAGACGAACTCGACGCCGCCCGCGATGGCCCCGCCGGCGATGGTCCCGCCGAGTAGTCCGAATACCGTGAGCCGGGAATTGACCCGCACCAGGTCGATGGTCGGCGGCATCACCCTCGGTGTCACCGCGCTCCGCAACACGCTGAACGACTTCGACAGCACCATCATCGCCAGCGCGCACGGATAGAGCACCATCGACGGGAAGCTGCCGGCGGCGCCGTCGTAGTTCATGATCAGCAGCACCGCCAGCACGGTGCGCAGCGCGAACGACAGCGCCAGCGCGACGCGCCGGCCGTGCTGGAGCCGGTCCAGCGCCGGGCCGATGAGCGGCGCGATCACCGCGAACGGCGCGATCGTAATCAACAGGTACAGAGCCACTTTGGACTTGCTCTCCCCGCTGGCCGCGGCGAAGAACAAGGTGTTGGCCAGTGCGACGGCCATTGCCGAGTCGACCGCGAAGTTGGCGACCACCGGCCACGTCAGCGCGGTCAGGCCCGACTTGTCGGCGCCGTCGGCGGTGGCGGCCCGCTGCACCATCCAGTACATGCGGGAACCCATTTCACGGCTTCGCAGTGCCGCTGCGCGGGTAACGGTGATGCGTTCGCTGGCGGCGGGACCGCGTGGGGGCGCGGCGCTATTGCGGTCGGGCTCTGGCTGCTCACCCAGTGGCGGGAGATAACGGTTCGCGCTCGGCGACGGCGGCCGACGGCGCGACCGGCGATAGTCGGAGTCGTCGGCCGGGTAGTTGGCCATGCCGGGATGCTGGTTGGCCGAGCCTTTGAGGCCCGAGCGGGTCCGGCGGCCCGGGTTAGAGGCCACCCGGACCCGATCATCACGCCGCCGTCCAGACACAACTCAATTCTGTCCTATGCCGGCAAGCAAACGTGGTGTGGCTCGCCAACCTAGTATTGGAGGCGCATTGCAGAGAGGGGACAGCGTGACCGGACCCACCGAGGAACCCGCCGCGACGACCGTGGCCGAGTGGCCCGACGAGTTGGGAACGCTGCTCACGGGTGCGGCCGACCAGGCCAGGGCCGCCGTGGAGGAGTTCGCCGGCCCGGAGGCCGTCGGTGACTACCTGGGCGTCAACTACGAGGACCCGACCGCCGCGACCCACCGGTTCCTGGCACATTTGCCCGGCTACCAGGGATGGCAGTGGGCAGCCGTCGTCGCCGCCTACCCCGGCGCGGACCACGCCACGATCAGCGAAGTCGTGCTGATCCCCGGTCCGACGGCGTTGCTGGCGCCGGAATGGGTGCCCTGGGAGGAGCGGGTGCGACCGGGGGATCTGGGCCCCGGCGACCTGCTGGCGCCGGCGGTGGAGGACCCTCGACTGGTCCCGAGCTACGCCGCCAGCGGTGACCCGCAGGTCGACGAGACCGCCGCCGAGATCGGGTTGGGCCGGCGCTGGGTGATGGGCGCCTTGGGCCGCTCCGAGGCGGCCGAGCGATGGCACACCGGTGACTACGGTCCCGATACGGCGATGGCTCGCTCGACCAAGCGCGTGTGCCGCGATTGCGGCTTTTTCCTGCCGCTGGCCGGGGCGCTGGGCGCGATGTTCGGGGTGTGCGGCAACGAGCTGTCCGCCGACGGGCATGTCGTCGACAAGCGGTACGGCTGCGGCGCTCATTCGGACACTCCGGCCCCGGCGGGCACGGGCTCGCCCATGTATGACCCCTACGACGACGGCGTTTTCGACGTCGCGGAGAACCCGTCGGCGGCCCAGGCCGAGCCAGCGGAGTCGCCGCCGGAAGCGCCGGAGTCTGCGCCTGACCCCACCGAACCGGGGGACTAACCCGTCTCGGCGGCGGCTTTGATCCTCGCCAGCGAGGTGTTCATGCCCTCGAGCAGCTCGCTCTCGAAGCTCGCGGTCCCACCGAAGAGCGCGTTCACCGACAGGTTCGAGAACGCGGTGACGCCGTTCTCGGCGTGGCGGCTCTCGACCACCCGCGTGCCCTGGCCGTTGGGCTCGAGCTCGTAGCTCCACACGGTGTGGTTGGTGTTCACCCGGAACGCCAGCTTCTTCTCCGGGACGACCTCGACCACCGTGCACGTGGTGGTCCAGAACATGCGCTTGCGGCGGTTGAGGTTAAGGGTGCGGGTGCCCGCGCGAAGCGGGCCCAGGGGCCTCATCCAACGACACTGCGGGCTCCACTGGGGCATCCGCCGGAAATCGGAGATCAGCGCCCACACCTCGGCGGCCGGTGCGTCGATGTCGACTTGCGCTTGCAGTAGCGGGGCGACCATGTGCTTCTCCCGGGTCGGCGAATCTATTTGCGGTCGAGGTAGGTTTCGAGGCCGGTCTGCGCGCCACGCGCGCCGCGGCGGGCGGCGGCGAGCTGCAACACGAAGATGCTCGTGCCGACCAGGCCGACCCCCAGCCCGCCCAGCGTCACCGGGCGCCAACTTTGCAGGGCGGGCACGAGGAACGCGAGGGCCGCGGCGATCAGCCAGCCCAGGAAGCCGACCGCGATGACGGGCCACACCTCGAGCAGTGAGGCCGGCAGCGGCGGCGCCTCGCGGCCCTGGCCGGGTTCGACAGTCATCGCGATCAACATAGCCCCGCGACGAGGAGCATCGGAAGGTGTCCGAGCGCGGGCGATGGACCAAAGTCCGTCGTTGGCCGTTTTGTATCCCGAGTTTCTCGCGTTGCGTGTACCCTCGCGCCATGCCTGACACCGAGGCGCGGCTGGCCAGCGACTTGTCGCTTGCGGTCATGCGGCTGGCCCGCCAACTGCGGTTCCGCAACCCGTCATCGCCGGTGTCGCTGTCCCAGCTGTCGGCGCTGGCCACGCTGGCCAACGAGGGGGCGATGACCCCCGGCGCGCTGGCAATCCGCGAGCGCGTGCGACCGCCGTCGATGACCCGGGTGATCGCCTCGCTGGCCGAGATGGGCCTGGTCGACCGCACCCCGCACCCCGTCGACGGCCGGCAGGTGCTGGTCTCGGTGTCCGCGTCCGGCGCCGAGCTGGTCAAGGCGAACCGTCGCGCTCGCCAGGAGTGGCTGGCCAAGCGGCTGGCGACGCTGGACGGCGACCAACGTGACACCCTGCGCGAGGCCGCCGATCTGATGGTGGTTCTGGTCGATGAAAGCCCGTGACCGACGGCTTGGATGTTCAGGACGTCACCGATCCCGACGACTCCCGCCTCGACGATTTCCGCGACCTCAATAGCGTCGATCGCCGTCCCGATCTGCCGACCGGCAAAGGGCTGGTGATCGCCGAAGGCGTGCTGGTCGTGCAGCGCATGCTGGCGTCCCGTTTCAGCCCGCACGCCCTGCTGGGCACCGACCGCAGGCTGGCCGAACTCAAGGACGATCTGGCCGGCGCCGCGGCGCCGTTCTACCGAACCTCGCCCGAGGTGATGGCGGCGGTGGTCGGCTTCCACCTGAATCGCGGTGTGCTGGCGGCCGCCCGGAGGGTGCCGGAAGCCAGCGTCGTGGAGGTGGTCGAAAGCGCCCGCACGGTCGCGGCGCTGGAGGGTGTCAACGACCACGAGAACCTGGGCTCGATCTTTCGCAACGCGGCGGGGCTGGGGGTGGACGCCGTGGTGTTGGGCGGCGGGTGCGCGGACCCGCTGTACCGCCGCGCCGTGCGGGTGTCCATGGGCCACGCCTTGCTGGTGCCGTACGCGCGGGCATCCGACTGGCCCAACGACCTTATGTTGTTGAAGGAGAGCGGATTTCGGCTCCTGGCGATGACCCCGCAGCGCGAGGCGTCCGCGCTGGCCGAGGCGATGGCCGCGGCGGTGGACGAACGCGTCGCGGTGGTGGTGGGCGCCGAGGGCCCCGGGCTGACGAGGGCCACCCTGCGGCTAAGCGATGTGTGGGTGCGCGTTCCGATGTCACGAGGTACCGACTCGCTCAACGTCGCGACGGCGGCGGCCCTGGCGTTCTACGAGCGGGCTAGGCTCGCGTGGTGAGCGACGAGTCCGTCCCCTGGGCAACGGGTTTGACGGTCTCCGCGTTTGTCGCCGCGGTGACCGGGGTCGCCGTCGTCGTGCTCAGTCTGGGGCTGATCCGGGTGCATCCGCTGTTGGCGGTCGGCCTCAACAGCGTGGCGGCGGGCGGGCTGGCGCCGACGCTGTGGGGTTGGCGGCGCACCTTGGTGCTGCGCTGGTTCGTGCTGGGTGCGGCCGTGGGTGTGGCGGGCGCGTGGGTGACGCTGCTGGCGCTGACGGCGTCGGGCGATGCCTAGCGGTGCGCGCCTGAGCGCACACCGAGCAGCACATCTTCCCAAGCCGGAATGACCGGCTTGCCGCGCCGGGTGTGCACCGGCTGTTCGGGCGGCGTGGGGGGCGCCGGCTTCGCCTCTTCTTCGAATTCGAGGCGGGCGACCCGCGCCAGCGGCCGCAGCGGACGCTCGAAGTTGGGGTCGATCAGCTCACTGGCCGCGTCGTCGATCGCCGTGACCGTTCCGCCGTGGGCGCCGGGAGCGAAGAAGAAGTGCGCGATGTTGTCGGTACGGCCGGCCTTCCAGGCAAGCTGCACGGTCCAGCGGCTGTCCTCGTTGCGCCAGGCGTCCCAGCTGAGCCGGTCGGGTTCGAGGCCGCGCGCCACCAACGCGGCGCTGACGGTCTCCAGCAGGGTCAGCACCGCGGGGCCGTCGGCGAGTATCGGATGCGCCGCCGTTGCCAGCTCCGCGGCGCGAGCGCGTTCCAGCAACACCGGGTGGGCGAACCGGCGGATCCGCACGATATCGGAGCCGGACGCGGCGGCCACCTGCTCGACGGACGCGCCGGCGCGGATTCTGGCCTGAATTTCCTTGGGGCTCAACATGTTGGTGACTTGGATGTCGAGCGGCGGTTGCTCGGGCGGTGGCGACTCGCCGCGGAGGAGGGCCCGGAGTCCGTCGTCGGCCACCAGCTTGAACCGTTCTGTTGGGCCGTCACCCTCGCAGATGACATATTTGCCCTCGTCATCGAGACCAACCACTGTGAGTTCCCGCATGGCTTCTCCTCGCCGGTTCCGCGCCGGTCAGCGACGGACCCGTCAGGTGCGCACTCTAGTGCAGCTAACGCCGGTAACCCGCTCTGACACGCTGGTGGGTTGCAGGCTGATGACCGTCAGGTTAAAGCCGCTCGACCACCCAGTCGACGCACCGGGTGAGGGCGCTGACGTCGTCGGGGTCGACCGCGGGGAACATCGCGACCCGCAGCTGGTTGCGGCCCAGCTTGCGGTAGGGCTCGGTGTCGACGATGCCGTTAGCCCGCAACGTCTTGGCGACGGCCGCGGCGTCGACGTCGTCGGCGAAGTCGATCGTGCCCACCACCTGAGAGCGCAACGCGGGATCGGCGACGAACGGCGTGGTGTAGGGGCGCTCCGCGGCCCACGAGTACAACCGCTGCGAAGAGTCCGCCGTGCGCTTGACCGCCCAGTCGAGCCCGCCGTTGCCCAGCAGCCAGTCCAGCTGTTCGGCCATCAGCGCCAGGGTGCCGATCGCCGGGGTGTTGTACGTCTGGTTCTTCAGGCTGTTGTCCACCGCGATCGGCAGCGACAAGAAGTCCGGAACCCAGCGACCGGACGCGGCGATCGATTCGACGCGGGCCAGCGCGGCGGGGCTCATGACGGCCAGCCACAGCCCGCCGTCGCTGGCGAAGTTCTTCTGGGGCGAGAAGTAGTAGACGTCGGCCTGGGTGATGTCGACCGGCAGACCGCCGGCGCCCGAGGTCGCGTCGATGAGGACCAGCGCGTCGTCCGCGCCGGCGGGCCGGCGGACCGGAACCGCGACACCGGTCGACGTCTCGTTGTGCGCCCACCCGATCGCATCGACCGATGGGTCGGACTGCGGGTCGGGGGCGGTGCCCGCATCTGACTTGATGATGATGGGGTCGCCGACGAACGGGTTCTTGGCGACCGCGGAGGCGAACTTGGAGCTGAACTCGCCGTAGGAAAGGTGGAGTGACCGCTTGTCGATCAGGCCGAAAGCGGCCGCATCCCAGAACGCCGTCGCGCCGCCGTTGCCCAGGATGACCTCATAGCCGTCCGGCAGCGAGAAAAGCTCGGCCACTCCCGACCGGACCCGGCCCACCAGACCCTTGACGGGCGCCTGCCGGTGCGATGTGCCGAACAACGGCGCCGCGGTGGTCGTCAACGCCTTCAATTGTTCGGGCCGGACTTTTGAGGGCCCGGAGCCAAAGCGGCCGTCACGGGGTTTGATGTCGGAGGGGATCTCGAGCTGGTCAGCCATGTCAACCAGCCTAGTGAGCGACCCGAAGGCGGCGACCTCGCGGGCCGTGGTGGGCTGGCGGCATGTGAGCCACGCCACACCAATCGCGTGTCCACTGGTCAGGCCACAGTGCCTCCGAGCGGGCTAGGAAATATCCGGTACCTGCGGTACTGTCTGGACACAGCACGTCCAAATGTAAACCTCGTAGGGGAGGCTTGGAATGGACAGGACGCGAATGGTCAGGCGTTGGCGCCGCAACATGGAAGTCCGCGACGACGCCGACTACGTCAACATGCTTGCCACACTGTCCGAGGGGTCGGTGCGGCGAAACTTCAATCCCTATACCGACATCGATTGGGACTCACCGGAATTCGCGGTCAGGCAGAACGACCCCCGGTGGATCTTGCCGTCGACCGACCCGCTGGGGCGTCATCCCTGGTATCAGGCCCAGTCCGAAGAACGCAAGATCAAGATCGGTATGTGGCGGCAGGCCAACGTCGCCAAGGTGGGCCTGCACTTCGAGTCGATCCTGATCCGCGGCCTGATGAACTACACGTTCTGGGTGCCCAACGGGTCACCGGAATACCGGTACTGCCTGCACGAATCGGTCGAAGAGTGCAACCACACCATGATGTTCCAGGAGATGGTCAACCGCGTCGGCGCCGACGTTCCCGGCATGCCGCGGATGCTGCGCTGGATCTCGCCACTGATTCCGCTCGTCGCCGGTCCGCTGCCGGTGGCGTTCTTCATCGGCGTGCTGGCCGGCGAGGAGCCAATCGACCACACGCAGAAAAACGTGCTGCGCGAAGGCAAGTCACTGCACCCGATCATGGAGCGGGTGATGGCGATTCACGTGGCCGAGGAGGCCCGGCACATCTCGTTCGCGCATGAGTTCCTGCGCAAGCGGCTGCCGGAGTTGACCAAGCGCCAGCGCTTCTGGGCAGCGTTGTACCTGCCGTTGACGATGCGGGCGTTGTGCCAGGCGATCACCGTGCCGCCCAAGTCGTTCTGGCGGGAGTTCGACATCCCGCGCGAGGTCAAGAAGGAACTCTTCTTCCGGTCGCCGGAATCGCGAAAGTGGTTGAGCGACATGTTCGCTGACGTCCGGATGCTCGCTTACGACACCGGCCTGATGGAAACGCGTTCGGCCCGCCTGATGTGGCGGGTCTGCAAAATCAACGGCAAGCCGTCGCGCTACCGCAGCGAGCCGCAGCGCCGGCATCTGGCCGCCGCGCCCGCCGCGTAGCGCTGCACGGGTTTATCCATGCCGCACGTTATTACCCAGTCGTGCTGCAACGACGGGTCCTGTGTTTTCGCATGCCCGGTGAACTGCATTCACCCGACACCGGACGAGCCGGGCTTCGCGACGTCGGAGATGCTCTATATCGATCCGGTGGCCTGCGTGGACTGCGGTGCGTGCGTGAGCGCGTGCCCGGTCGGCGCGATCGCGCCCGACACCCGGCTGGAGCCCGAGCAGCTGCCGTTCGTCGAGATCAACGCCTCCTTCTACCCGGAGCGGCCGGCGGGCGAGAAGCTGCCGCCGACCTCGAAGCTGGCCCCGGTGATTCCGGCCGCCGAGGTGCGCGCTCGCCGTCAGCCGTTGACCGTGGCCATCGTGGGATCGGGTCCTGCGGCGATGTATGCCGCCGACGAACTGCTCACCCAGCATGGGGTGCGGGTCAACGTCTTTGAGAAGCTGCCCACGCCCTACGGCTTGGTGCGCGCCGGGGTGGCGCCCGACCATCAGAACACCAAAAGGGTCACCCGGCTCTTCGAACGGGTATCCAGCCACCGCCACTTCCGGTTCTACCTCAACGTCGAGATCGGCAAGCATCTGAGCCACGCCGATCTGTTGGCCCACCATCACGCCGTGCTGTACGCGGTGGGCGCGCCCGACGATCGCCGGCTGGACATCGACGGCATGGGCTTCCCGGGCACCGGGACCGCCACCGAGTTGGTCGCGTGGATCAATGGGCATCCCGACTTCGCTGATCTGCCAGTCGATCTCGGTCACGAACGCGCGGTGGTCATCGGCAACGGCAATGTCGCCCTCGACGTGGCCCGGGTGCTGACCGCGGATCCCGACGGCCTCGCCCGCACGGACATCTCCGAGCATGCGCTCGAAGCACTCCGACGCTCGGCGGTGCGGGAAGTCGTGATCGCGGCCCGGCGCGGGCCCGCCCATTCGGCGTTCACCTTGCCCGAATTGATCGGTCTCACCGGCACATCCGAGGTTGTGCTCGACGCCGGGGACCACCAACGCGTGGCGAGCGATCTGGCCGCGGCTTGCGACCCGCTGGTCAAGAGCAAGCTGGAGACCTTGAGCAAACTGGGCGACGGTTCGGCGCCGGTGTGGCGCCCACGAATACGGCTGGCCTATCAACTCACGCCCGAGCGCGTGCTGGGTGAGCGGCGCGCGACCGGCGTCCAGTTCTCGGTCACGGGCACCGAGGAGGTGCACCGGCTCGAGGCGGGACTGGTGCTGACGTCGATCGGATACCGCGGCAAGGGGATTCGCGATCTTCCGTTTGACGAATCGGCGGCCGTCGTGCCCAACGACGGTGGTCGCGTCGTCGAACCCGGCTCCGGCCGACCGGTGCCCGGCGCATACGTGGCGGGTTGGATCAAGCGCGGGCCGACGGGGTTCATCGGAACCAACAAGTCCTGCTCGGTTCAAACCGTCCACGCGATGGTGGCCGATTTCAACGCCGGCACGCTGACCGATCCGGTGGCCAAGCCGGAGGCGCTGGGCAAGCTGGTCCGCGCGCGCCAGCCCGACGTCGTCGACTCCGCGGGATGGCGCGCGATCGACGCCGCGGAGATCGTGCGCGGCCACGATGCGCAGCCCCGCAACAAATTCACCGCCATCGCCGACATGCTCGCCGCAGCATCGGCGGCGCCGGCGCCGGCGCCGGCGATGCGACGCCGGCTGCTGGCCCGGCTGCGGGACTTCTAGCCCGCCTGCCCGGACATCGCCGCTTGGACCTCCTCGAAGCTGACCTCGCGCACCGGCTGTCCCATCGACCAGTGGTGGCCGAACGGGTCGGCGACCACGCCGTAGCGGTCTCCCCAGAACTGGTCCGACAACGGAGCCACCACGGTGGCGCCCGCGTCCAGCGCCCGCTGGAACTTGGCGTCGACGTCGGTGACCGTCTGGTGAATCGTCACCGGAGTTCCGCCCAGGGACTTGGGCGTCATCGACTTGCCGCCACACGTTTCCGGGAAGTCGTCGTTGAGCATCACCGTGAAGCCGTTGATGCGCAGCGCGGCGTGGACCAGCCTGCCGTCGGGACCGGGCACGCGGCCGAGCTCCTCGGCGCCAAAAGCCTTGACGTAGAAGTCGATCGCCGCGGCGGCGTCGTCAACCACGAGGTGCGGGGACAGTGCGGGTTCGATGTTGATCGCCATTGTGTTCTCCTTACTGTCGGTGTCGGATGTCAGCCCAGGCGGGGGCTGGCTCACGATTACTGACTCAGCCCGCGACCCAAATTCATCGCGGCCGGACTCATTTAATCGCCGGGCACCGACAACTAGCCCACGCGGGCGTAACGCCTGGGCGAAAAATTGACTCGAAGCTCGCCGTGACGTGTCCCCCGCAAGCGGGTGGGTACCTCCCGCTCGCGCGGGAGAGCCCCCAGCTCGCGCGCAATCAGGCGCTGGTGAGAACTCGGTCCCAACCCTCGACGGATTCCGGGCTGCGCGGGGCAGGTCCCACATAGATGGCCGACGGGCGGACCAGCTTGCCGAGCCGCTTCTGCTCGAGGATATGGGCGCACCATCCCGCGGTGCGCCCGCAGGTGAACATCGCCGGCATCATGTTGGCCGGCACCCGGGCGAAGTCCAGGATGACGGCGGCCCAGAACTCGACGTTGGTCTCGATGGCCCGGTCCTGGCGCCGCTCCCGCAGTTCTGCCAGCGCCGCCTGCTCCAGCGCGACCGCGACCTCGTGGCGCGGGGCGCCCAGCCGCTCCGCGGCCGTCCGTAGCACGCGCGCCCGCGGGTCCTCGGCGCGGTAAACGCGGTGGCCGAATCCCATCAGCTTGTCGCCCCGGTCCAGGATGCCCTTGACCAAGCCGCGGGCGTCGCCGGTGCGCTCGACCTCCTCGAGCATCGGCAGCACCCGGGCCGGCGCACCGCCGTGCAGCGGACCGCTCATCGCCCCGATCGCCCCGGACAACGCCGCGGCCACGTCCGCACCCGTCGAGGCGATCACCCGCGCGGTGAACGTCGAGGCGTTCATGCCGTGCTCGGCGGCCGACACCCAGTAGGCATCGATTGCCTCGACATGCCTGGGATCCGGCTCGCCCTGCCAGCGCGTCATGAAACGCGCTGTGACGGTGGGGCATTCGTCGATGATCCGCTGGGGGACCGCCGGCTGGTAGATGCCGCGCGCGGACTGCGCGACGTAGGACAGGGCCATCACCGACGCCCGGGCCAGCTGATCGCGGGCGGTGGCCTCGTCCGTGTCGAGCAGTGGCTTGTATCCCCAGATGGGTGCCAGCATCGCCAGGCCCGCCTGCACGTCGACCCGCACGTCGCCGGTGTGGATCGGCAGCGGGAACGGCTCGGCGGGCGGCAGCCCGTGGCCGAACCTGCCGTCGACGAGTAGCGCCCACACGTCACCGAATGTGACCTGCTGATCCACCAGATCTTGGATGTCGACGCCGCGGTAGCGCAGCGCGCCGCCGTCTTTATCCGGTTCGGCAATTTCGGTGGTGAAGGCCACCACGCCTTCCAGGCCGGAGACAAAGTTTTCGGGCACAACAGTCATGCGCAAATTCTCGCACCCCACCTACGGGCGGACGCTACCGGCCGGTAGCAACCGCCGGTAGCGTGGGCGCAATGGCAGGACCAGCGGAGGAACACCTGCAGAGGATGCGTGTGGAATACGGGTCCGTCGAGAAGGACGGCAGCCCCGACCTGGACGCGGACTGGTTGGCCGACGGATGGCTTGCCTTGTTTCGCAACTGGATTGAGGATGCCGAACGCGCGGGGTTGGCCGAGCCCAACGCCATGGTGCTGGCCACCGTCGCGGAAGGCAGGCCGGTCAGCCGATCGGTGTTGTGCAAGAGCGCGGACGAGACAGGAATCACTTTTTTCACCAACTACGATTCGGCCAAGGGCTTTGAGCTGGCGGCGACGCCCTACGGATCGGCGACCTTCCCCTGGTACCAACTGGGCCGGCAGGTTCACATCCGCGGCCCGGTGAGCAAGGTCGACCCGCAGGTCACGCAGGACTACTGGTCCAAGCGGCCGCGCGGCTCACAACTGGGTGCGTGGGCGTCGCACCAATCGTGGCCGATCGCGTCGCGGGCGGCGCTGCTCGACCAACTCAACGAGGTCACCGAGCGCTTCGCCGACTCGGAGTGCGTCCCGGTTCCGCCCAACTGGGGCGGATATCTCCTCGCGCCCGAGGTGGTCGAATTCTGGCAGGGGCGGGAAAACCGGGTGCACAACCGGATTCGGGTCATCGGGGCGCGGGTCGAGCGCCTTCAGCCGTGAACACTGCCGTTTGTACGGTCGCGCCGCCCGCCCGAGCAGGGCCGCCCGTCGCAGGTCACCGGGGTATGACGCTCATCACGCCCCGAATTCACCCGAGGCTTGACCGCAGATGTCCGCGAGACCGGCGGAGCCGACCCCGGGCAGGCGCCTCGTCCCGATAACGACTACCTTCAGCTATAAGCACCGACTCAGGGCAGCCATACCAGCCAGAGCGCAAAGGGGTTCTCGTGGCCGACACCAACGACACCGCAACTCTGAAGTACCCGGGGGGCGAGATCGACCTGCAAGTCGTCCACGCCACCGAAGGAGCTGACGGCATCGCGCTTGGCCCGCTGTTGTCCAAGACCGGCTACACGACGTTCGACAACGGCTTCGTCAACACCGCCTCTTGCAAGAGCGCCATCACTTACATCGACGGCGACGCCGGGATTCTGCGCTACCGCGGCTACCCGATCGAGCAGCTCGCCGAGAAGTCGACCTTCATCGAGGTCAGCTACCTGCTCATCTACGGCGAGTTGCCGAACAAGCAGCAGCTGGATGAATTCACCAACCGGATCCAGCGGCACACCATGCTGCACGAGGACCTGAAGCGCTTCTTCGACGGATTCCCGCCCAACGCGCACCCGATGCCCGTGTTGTCCAGCGTGGTCAACGCGTTGAGCTCCTACTATCCCGATGCCCTCGACCCGGTGGACAACGGCCAGGTCGAGCTGTCGACCACCCGCCTGCTGGCGAAGCTGCCCACGATCGCCGCGTACGCCTACAAGAAGTCGATCGGGCAACCGTTCCTCTACCCGGACAACTCGCTGAGTCTGGTGGAGAACTTCCTGCGGATGACGTTCGGATTGCCGGCCGAGCCTTACCACGCCGACCCGGAAATCGTCCGGGCGCTGGACATGCTGTTCATCCTGCACGCCGACCACGAACAGAACTGCTCGACGTCGACGGTTCGGCTGGTGGGCTCGTCGCGGGCCAACCTGTTCACCTCCATCTCCGGCGGCATCAATGCGCTGTGGGGTCCGCTGCACGGCGGCGCCAACCAGGCGGTGCTGGAAATGCTCGAGCAGATCCGCGAGAGCGGCGACGACGTCGGCGAATTTGTCCGCAAGGTGAAGAACCGCGAAGCCGGCGTCAAACTGATGGGCTTCGGTCACCGGGTCTACAAGAACTACGACCCCCGGGCGCGGATCGTCAAGGAACAGGCCGACAAGATCCTGGCCAAGCTCGGCGGCGACGACGACCTGCTGAGCATCGCCAAGCATCTCGAAGATGCGGCGCTCACCGACGACTACTTCGTCGAGCGCAAGCTTTATCCCAACGTCGACTTCTACACGGGCCTGATCTACCGGGCCCTCGGGTTCCCGACCCGGATGTTCACCGTGCTGTTCGCGTTGGGCCGGCTGCCCGGCTGGATCGCGCACTGGCGTGAGATGCACGACGAGGGCGACAGCAAGATCGGCCGCCCGCGCCAGATCTACACCGGGTACACCGAGCGCGACTACGCAACCATCAACGACCGCTAGCTTTCTGGCCGAGCAGACGCAAAAGCACCCTAAACGGGTGTCTTCGGGGGGCTTTTGCGTCTGCTCGCGAGGGTAGCCAGCACGGCCATCGCGGCGTTGTGGCCGCCGATGCCCGACACCGCCCCCCCGCGGCGGGCGCCCGAGCCGCACAACATGATTCGTTCGTGGGCCGTCGCCACGCCCCACTGCCGCGCGGGGGTGTCCAGCGGGTCGTCGTCGTCGGCGAACGGCCACGCCAGCCCGCCGTGGAAGATGTTGCCTGCGGTCATGCCCAGCGTGCGGTGCAGGTCCAGGGTGGTCGTCGTCTCGATGCAGGGGCAACCGCGCGCGTCGCTCATCAAAACATCCTGAATCGATTCGGCCAGAACGGAATTCAGCGAAGCCAGCACCGAATCGGTCAGCCGGTCACGCAGTGCGCCGGAGTAAGTGCCGTCGAACAGCGAGTGCGGGGTGTGCAGGCCGAACACCGTCATCGTGTGTGCACCGGAAGCACGCAGGCCGGCCGACAAAATGCTCGGGTCAGTCAGCGAATGGCAATAGGCCTCGCACGGCAGCGGATTCGGGATCTGCCCGGCGGCCGCGCGTGAATATGCGCTGTCCAGCTGGGTCCAGGTCTCGTTGACGTGGAACGTCCCCGCGAACGCCTCTTCGGGTGTGACGGCGGCGTCGCGCAACCGAGGCAGCCGCCGCAGCACCATGTTCACCTTGACCTGGGCGCCCTGGGCCGGCGCCGCCGGTCGTTCGCCGAGCAGACCGGCGAGGACCGTCGGTGTCACCCCCGCCAGAACGAACCGCCCCCGCACCACGTGCTCGTCGTCGTCGCGGCGGTAGCGCACCCGGCCGTCCGGTTCGACACCGAAAACGTCTGCGCCGGTGATTATTTCGGCGCCATGGCCGGATGCCGCCGCCGCCAGTGCCGCGGTCAGCGAGCCCATCCCGCCGACGGGAACGTCCCAGTCTCCGGTGCCGCCGCCGAGCACGTGATACAGGAAGCAGACGTTCTGGCGCAGCGACGGGTCGTCGAGGCGAGCGAACGTACCGATCAGCGCGTCGGTCGCGATCACCCCGCGCACCAGGTCATTGCCGACCGCGTCGGCGATGGCGTGGCCGATCGGCTCGTCGATCATTGCGCGCCACGCCGCCGCCGCGCGGGGATCGGCGTCGGTGATGTACCGGCGGGCCCGCTCGCGGCTGCGCAGCGGCTCGAGCAGCGTCGGCCAGAGCCGCTGTGTGACCAGCAGGCAGCGTTGGTAGAACGCGGCGAAACGGGGCTCGTCTTCGGCGGCGCCGATGGCCGCGAACTGGCCGGGGCGCCCGATGAGCAGCCCGCTCCGACCCTCGGTAGCGGGGTCGGGCGTGTACGACGAGAATCGCCGACCGGCCAAACGCACGCTCACGCCCAGGTCGTCGACGATGCGGGCCGGCAGCAGGCTGACCAGGTAGGAGTACCGCGACAGCCGAACCCCGACGCCGTCGAATGCCTGCACGGAAACCGCGGCCCCGCCGACCCCCGCCAGCCGTTCCAGCAACCGCACCCGGAGGCCGGCCCTGGCCAGGTAGCCGGCCGCAACCAGCCCGTTGTGGCCCCCGCCTACGACTACGGCGTCGATGGCGTCGACCTCCGCCGAGGTCACGCTCAGCCCAGGTAGTCCTCGACCTGGTCGGGCGGGCGCACCTGCGCCTCGCGGGGGTCGCCGCCGGTTTCGCGCAGCGCCCGGCGCTGCCGCAGCAGGTCCCAGCACTGGTCGAGCTCGACCTCCACCCGGCGCAGGCGATCGTGCTCCTCCGACGTGGTGATCTCGCCGTGCTGCAGCTGCGCCCGCAGGGTCTTCTCCTCGGCGACCAGCTTGCGGATACGTGCCAGGGTTTCGCTGTCGGTCGGTCTGTTGCCGTTGGCCATGGCTCCAGTGTGCCCGACTTGACAGGTGTTGCGGCGCCGACTCGGTAGGCTGCATATCGCCTGCACGAAGGAGACGTGTTGGGAGCGAAGTGAGGGGAGGGGCAAAAGTGGGGGTAGGCGCGGGTTTGCGGCAGTCGGCCGCAAGCACCGACTCGGCGCGGGCTCCGGAGATTCACCGGCCCTCGGCCGGCGCAACCTGGCTGATCGGCCTGGCGGTAATTCCGTTGCTGATAGCGGCGATCGGCTACGGTGCGTTCGAGCAACCGCGATCCGCCAACGGGCCGGCCGGCCCGTTGCCGGCGCTGGGGTCGTCGAGCACGTCTGCCACTCCTAAGTTGTCCTTGGCGCCGCTGTCAATTACCCGCAACGGCAACGACTTCACGCTCAGCGGTGATTTTCCCGACGACTCCGCCAAAGCGGCATTGCTGAAGGCGCTCAACGGCTCACTGCCGCCGGGCGTCAACGTCATCGACCAAATCCATATCAATCCCAATATCGATGCGCTCGATTTCTCAAAGGCTGGACCGATTTTCAAGGACAGCGCCTCGATTCCCGATTTCAGTCTCGCGGTCAGCGTGGACACCATCACCTTGGCGGGCACCGCAGCGTCGCAAGACCAAAAGAACACCGTGAGCCAGGACGCGGTGCGCACCTGGTCCACTCTGAATGTCGTTGACAAGTTTGTGGTTAACGGTCCGGTTCTTCCGCCAGCGCCGCCTGCCGCCGGCCAGTGCACCGACCTGCAATCGGCGATCAATGCCGTCGCGGGCGGCCCGATTGCGTTCGGGAACGACGGGTTTAGCCTGACCCCGGCCGACAACCAGATTCTGATTCAGGTGTCCGGCAGGCTCAAGGCATGTCCGACCGCGCACGCGATGATCAACGGCTTCAGCGACAATTCCGGCACCGAGGCAATCAACATCGCGTTGAGCAGCCAGCGCGCCCAACGGGTGGCCGACTTCCTGGTTGCTAATGGTGTCGCGGGCGCTGTGCTGGTCGTCAAGGGTCTCGGTTCGGTCAATCCCGTCGCCGCCAATGACACGGCCGAGGGTCGCGCCAAGAATCGCCGCGTCGAAATCGTTGTGAGCTAAGGAGATCCAGCATGGATTTCGTGATCCAGTGGTTGTGGTACCTGCTCGCTTTCCTGGCGGGCTCGGCCGTTGCCCGCGTGATCGCCAACATCTTGAACAAGCGCGTCATCGTTGAGGAAGTCCCCGCCGTTTCGAACGGCCCTGGGATGGGCGACGAGCGATGAGCGACGTCCACTGGTGGCTCTTCGCCCTGTCGTTCGTGATGGGGTTGGTGTTGACGCTCGCGCTGACCGTGCGCCCCGTCAAACGTCAAGTCCCAGTGGGGACCCCGAGCGGCTCGGGGCCTGCCGCGGACAACGAGCCCGAGCCACCCGTGATCGCCGTCAAGCAAGAGATCCCGACCACGAAGATTCCGGTCGCGGAAGAGTCGCCGACGACGACTATTCCCGTCGAGCAAGAGTTTGAGGAGACGGAGATTCCGGTCGCGGAAGGGTCGCCGGCGACGACGATCCCCGTCGAGCAAGAGTCGCCGGCGACGACGATTCCCGTCGAGCAAGGGTCGGAGGCGACGGAGCTTCCGGTCGAGCAGGAGTCGCCGGCGACCACGACTCCGGCCGCGGAAGAGTCGGCCAAGACCCGGACGTCGTTCCTCAGGAGAATCCCGCCAAAGAGGGCGCCGACTGCCAAAGAGCCGCCGACGGCCATGATCCCGGTCGACCAAGAGCCGCCGACAACCATGATCCCCGTCGAGCCGGAGCCTGAGGTGGCGGGGAGGTTCGTCGAGCAAGCGTCGCCGGCGGCGGAGATTCCGGTCGACCAAGAGCTGCCGACGGCGATGATCCCGGTCGAGCCGGAGTCTGAGGTGGCGGGGAGGTTCGTCGAGCAAGCGTCGCCGGCGGCGGAGATTCCCGTCGACCAAGAGCTGCCGACGGAGATTCCCGTCGACCAAGAGCCGCCGACAACCGTGATCCCCGTCGAGCCAGAGCCTGAGACGACGGAGATTCCCGTCGCTCACGAGTCGCCGACTCCTCCGGCGGAAGCGCCTCCCAAGACCGGGCTGTCGTTCCTCAGGAGATTCCTGCCAAAGAGGGCGCCGACCACCAATGAGTCGCCGACGGCCAAGCAACCGGCCGCGAAAAGGGTCCCCCCGAAGAAGGCGCGCCCGGCCGCTAAGGGGTCACCAACGAAACAGATTCCGGGCGGAAAAAAGTTGCCGCCGCGAAAGGTTCCGCCGGGCAAGAGGTCTCCCGGTGCCAAGGCACGGCCGGCGAAGAAGGCCCCGGCCGCCAAGCAGTCGCCGATGAAGAAGATGCCGGGCGCGCAAGAGTCACCCACCAAGAACATCCCCGTCTTGCCATATGAGCCCTACGGCCCGGGCTCCGCTCGCGCCACCCCGGATGGCGGCGGCCCGGCGGGATGGCTGGTGAAGGGCCGCTCGGATACCCGGCTCTTCTACACCCCCGACGATCCGACCTACGACCCGACCGTCGCGCAGGTGTGGTTCAAGGACGAGGCATCCGCCGTGCGGGCGTGTTTCACACCGTGGCGCAAGAGTTCGAGGAAGTAACCCGCAGCCGAACGTCGAGTTGTTGCGCCGAACGGCGTGATTTCGCGCAACGACTCGACGTTGGGCGCCAAGAATTCTCGACGTTGGGCGCCAAGAATTTAGGTGGGGGCGGGGATACGCAGCAGTAGCCGCGCGCCGCCCAGCGGGCTGTCTTCCAGCGAGGCCGTTCCGCGGTGCAGGTGGGCCTGCTGGGCCACCAACGCCAAGCCCAGGCCCGACCCCGAATGCGAGGCCGTCGACCCACGGGAGAACCGCTCGAACACCACCTGGCGCTCGGCCTCCGGAACCCCGCTGCCGTTGTCGTCGACGGCGATTTCTACCCCGGCTCGCGAGCTGACCGCCGACAGCTGGACCCGGGTGGCGCCGCCGTGTTTGACCGCGTTGGCGATCGCGTTGTCGACCGCGAGGCGCAACCCGGCCGGCAATCCCACGATGATGCAGGTCGGCGAGGGCACTAGCGAGACATCGAGCTCGGGGTAGACCCGCATGGCGTCATGCGCCGCGCGGTCGAGCAACTCGGTGATGTCGACCGGCACGTGATCGTCCGACGTCGACAGTTCGCCCTGGGCCAGCCGCTCCAGCGCGCTCAGGGTGGCCTCGATCCGCCACTGGGTGCGGATGACGTCGCTGAGCACTTCCTTGCGTTGGTCGTCGGGCAGATCCAGGGTGGACAGCACCTCGAGGTTGGTGCGCATCGCCGTCAGCGGGGTGCGCAGCTCGTGGGAGGACACCGTCGCGAAGTCGCGAGCCGAGGCGAGCGCCTCCTTGGTCCGGATCTGCTCGTCCCAGATGCGCTGCAGCATCCCGCGCATCGCCTCGGCGATCTCGACGGCTTCGCTGGCGCCGTGCACTTCGACCCGCGGCGCCTCGTCTCCCGCGTCGATCAATTGGGTCTGCTGAGCGAGCTGTTTGAACGGGCGCACCGCGAACGCGGCCAGCAGCCACGCGAACACCGCCGCCGCGCCGATGGCGAACCCGCAGATCAGCATAACCCGGCGATGAAGGTTGTTGGTCTCGGCGATGGTGGCGTCATACGTCGCGCCCACGGCCAGTGACGTCGGCACCGGCCCCGGAATCTCCACTGTTCGCACCCGGTAGCGCACGCCCCGGACATAGGTGTCGGCGTAGTCGACGTCCAGCTTCGGCAGCGTGACGTCGGAATTCGACTTGACCAGGTCGCCGCGGCGGATCGTCATGATCACGTCACGGTCGTTGGGCGAACGCGGGATTTCGTCGGGACCGCGCGGCAGGAAGGGGATCGCGAAACCCGCGGCCTCGTCGAGCCGGCGGTCCAGCCGCTCCTTGCGGTCATTGGTGATCCCAACCCAGACGACGGTGCCGACGATGAGCACCGGAATCGCGGCGCCGATGGCCGTCGCGAGCACTACCCGGGTCCGCAGCGAGGGCGTACGGGCGAAAATTCGGGACAGGATGTTCATGGCTGAGTCATCTGTTCACTGCATGGCTACTGCATTCGCAGCACGAACCCGACTCCGCGGACGGTGTGCAGCAGCCGGGGACCGCCGTTGGCCTCCAGCTTGCGACGCAGGTACCCGATGAACACGTCGACGACGTTGGTGTCGGCGGCGAAGTCGTAGCCCCATACCAGCTCCAGCAGCTGCGCGCGGGACAGCACCGCGGTCTTGTGCTCGGCCAGCACCGCGAGCAGGTCGAACTCCCGCTTGGTCAGGTCGACGTCGACGCCGTTGACCCGAGCACGCCGGCCGGGGATGTCCACCTCCAGCGGCCCGACCGTGATGGTTTCGGAGGAAGAGGTCGCGGTGGAGCCGCGGCGGCGCAGCAGCGCCTTCACCCGCGCGACCAGCTCGGCCAGCACGAACGGCTTGACCAGGTAATCGTCGGCGCCGGCCTCCAGCCCCGCCACCCGGTCGTCGACCGAGCTGCGGGCGCTGAGCACACAGACCGGCACGTCGTTGTCCATGGCTCGCAGCGCCGTGACGACGCTGACGCCGTCCAGCACGGGCATGTTGATGTCGAGCACGATCGCGTCCGGGCGCGTCTCGGTGGCGCTGCGCAGGGCCTCGGCGCCGTCGACCGCCGTCGACACCTCGAATCCGGACAGGCGCAGGCCACGTTCCAGCGAGGCGAGTACGTCGGCGTCGTCGTCAACGACCAATACTCGAGGCGAGGTCCCACCAGTGTCCATGCCGCCCATTTTGCCGGATTCTTGCCTGTGGCGGTGGGAGGCGCGACTTGGGCGCCAGCAGACGCAAAAGCCCCCTAAATCGGTCCCGGTTAGGGCGTTTTGCGTCTGCTCACCGGCGGTCCAGGCCGCTGAGCTGGACCGCCAGCTGCCGTCGCACGGCAGGAACGCGCGCGGCCAGGCGCACCGCGGAGTTGCGGACCGGGCGTACCGGGCGCGGCAGGGTCGCCATCCGGGTCAGCCGTCCGGTCAGTTTCAGCACCTGCTCGGCCCAGCGGCGCTGGGCGGTGGCGTAGGCGTCCAACGCGGTGTCGGGGCCACCGTGCAGAACTTCGGTGAGCGCGCCGGCCAGTGAGATCGCATCGGTGATACCAAGATTCATGCCCTGTCCGCCGGCGGGGCTGTGCACGTGGGCGGCGTCACCGGCCAGCAGCAGCCGGCCCGCCCGGTAGCGGTCGGCGACGCGGTGGTGGATACGGAACCGTGTTGCCCACAGCAGCTCGGTAACCGCCATCTCGCCGGGTCCGAACCCGCGGCTGTCCAGCAGCGCCTGCACGAATTCCGCCGACGGCACCTTCGGTGCGTTCGCGGCCGGTGCGACGATGCGGAAGATGTCCCCGGGCAGCGGCGCCACCACGGTCAGGCCTTCCGGGGCGTAGAACAGGATCACCTCGTCGCGGGGTGCGGCACCGGCAAGCCTGACGTCGGCGAGCGCGAAGGATTCGGCGAACTCGCTTCCGGCAAAGCCGATTCCGGCCTGCTCACGGACCGTGCTGTGCATGCCGTCGGCCCCGACGACATAGCGGGCCCGGATGGTCTCGCCATCGTCGAAGGTGGCCGTGACGCCGTCGGCGTCCTGGGCGAGGCGGCTGAGCGTCTTGGGCCTGAGCACGGCACCGCCCAGTTCGTGCAGTCGCTCCAGCAGCAGCCGTTCGGTGTCGGCTTGGGAGAGCATCAAGCTGTACGGATACTTCGTCGGCAGGTCGCTGAAGGCGATGGCGATGAGTACCTGTCGGCCCTCTCGCATGGTGAATCGCGGCGCGATCAGCCCCGCCTTGACCATCCGCTGGGCCACGTCGAGGTCTTCGAGCACCTGCAGCGTGCGGGCGTTCACCACGGCCGCACGGGTGGTGTTCTGGCCCTCCGCCAAGGCGTCCACCAGTACCGCGCGAACCCCGCGGGCGATCAGGGAAGCAGCTAGTGCGAGGCCGGTGGGGCCGGCGCCCACTACCAGGACGTCGGTGTCGTTCATGGTTGGCTCCTCTCTCGATTTTAGTCAACGCTTGTTGGCATAGCTTCATGCTGGCGCGCCGAACGCCTCATGTCAACAGTTGTTGGCCTACAATTGTTGACATGAGGAGATCTTCGGAGCAGACCAAAGCCGCGATCCTGGCGGCCGCTCGCGACCGGTTCGGCGCGTCCGGTTTCCAGGCGGCCACGATCCGGGCCATCGCCGCAGACGCCGGGGTGGACCCCGCGATGGTGATGCGGTACTACGGCAGCAAGGACAAGCTGTTCGCCGCGGTGGCGGACTTCGACCTGAGGTTTCCCGAATTTGCGGCGAGTGACCGCACGAAAGTCGGGAGGTCGGTGGTTCGGCACTTTCTCGAACGCTGGGAGGGCGACGAGGCGCTGGTCATCCTGTTGCGGTCCAGCGCCACCAACGGCGAAGCCGCGCAACGGATGCACGAAATTTTCGGGGCCCAACTACAGCCGCTGGTCGCCACGCTGGTGCCGGCCGGGGAATCCGGATTGCGCGCGGGCCTGATCGCTACCCAGATCTTGGGTATGGCGTTGTGCCGCTTCGTGTTACGGCTACCGCCGGTCGTCGCGATGACCCAAGACGAGATCGTCCATTGGCTGGGACCGACGATCCAGCGCTATCTCGGGCTGCCCGACGACGCCGCCGCCGAGACATAAACCATTGCGATGTTCCGCGGCGTGTCGTGTGTGCGGTTTAAGTGTCGAGGGGGCAAAGGGATTCAGGGCAGGCCGATGCGCCGGTATCGCCGCAAGCGAGCGGCCAGCCGCTCGGCGGGGGGTATTTCGCGCAGCGCGTGTACCTCGGCCGCTATGGCGCGCGACAGTCGCTGAGAAAACTCGGCCGGCTCGTTGGCGGCGTCGGCGTGCTCGGGCACGATGGCGTCGATGATCCCGGACGCGAGCAGATCGGCCGACCGAATGCCTTGGGCACCAGCGAGTTCGGGGGCGTGGGCGGTGTCGCGGAAGACAATCGCGCTCGCGCCCTCCGGCGGCAGCGGCGCCAGCCAGCCGTGCAGCGCGGCCAGCACCCGGTCGGCGGGAACCATCGCCAGCGCCGGTCCGCCGCTGCCCTGGCCCAAGAGCACCGACACCGTCGGCGTCTCCAGCGTGACGAGCTCGGCCAGGCACTGGGCGATCTGGCCGGCCAGCCCGCCCTCCTCGGCCTCGGCCGACAGCGCAGGGCCGGCGGCGTCGATGAGCAACACCAACGGCAACCGCAGCTCGGCGGCCAGCGCCATGCCGCGCCGGGCCTCGCGCAGCGATGCCGGCCCGACGGACCCCCCGGCATCTCGCTGCTGGCCGAGGACCACCGCGGGCTGGCCGTTGAAGCGGGCCAGCGCCAACAGCGTGGTCGCCGCCTCCCCACGGCCGGTACCGGACAGCAGCACGCAGTCGGTGGCGCCGTGCCGCAGCAGATGACCGACACCGGGCCGGTCCGGCCGTCGCGACGCCACGACTGAGTCCCACGCCGGCACGTCGGGCGTCGGTTCGGGCGGCTCCGGCGCGGGCAGCGGGTCTGGGGGATCGGCGATCACCCTCAGCGCGCGATCCAGCGTCCGGCGCAGCTCGTCGAGCGCCACCACGCCGTCGATCACCCCGTGCCGCTGCAAGTTCTCCGCGGTTTGGATGCCGGCCGGGAACGGTTCGCCGTAGAGCAGCTGGTACACGCGAGGCCCGAGGAAGCCGATCAGGGCGCCCGGCTCGGCGACGGTGATGTGGCCCAGCGAGCCCCACGAAGCGAACACCCCGCCGGTGGTCGGGTGGCGCAAGTAGACCAGGTAGGGCAGGTGCGCACGCTTGTGGAGCGTGACGGCCGCGGCGATCTTCACCATCTGCAGAAACGCGACCGTGCCCTCCTGCATGCGGGTGCCGCCCGAACTCGGTGAGGCCAGCAGGGGCAGCCGCTCGGCGGTGGCCCGTTCCACGGCGGCGGTGATTCGTTCGGCCGCGGCCACGCCGATCGAGCCGCCGAGGAAGTCGAACTCGCACACCACCACCGCGACGCGGCGCCCGAAGATGCGCCCCTCGCCGGTCAGCACCGCTTCGTCGCGGCCGGTGGCGGCCCGGGCGTCGGCAAGCTCGCGCGCATAGGACTCGGACACCGGTACGGCCATCGGATCGCTGTCCCAGCTGACGAAGGAGCCCTGGTCGAGGACGGCATCCCGCAGTTGTTCGGTCGTGATACGAGTCACCGAGCAAGGCTATATAGGCTGGATGAATGATCGGCGTGACCCAGACCGAAGCCGTTATGACCATCGAGCTGCAGCGTCCCGAGCGCCGCAATGCCCTGAATTCCCAGCTTGTCGACGAGCTGCGGGAGGCCATCCAGAAGGCCGGCGACGACGGGTCTACCCGCGCAATCGTGGTGACCGGCCAGGGCACCGTGTTCTGCGCCGGCGCGGATCTGAGCGGGGACGCCTTCGCCGCCGACTATCCCGACCGGCTCATCGAGCTGCACAAGGTCATGGACGCGGCCCCGATACCGGTGATCGGGGCGATCAACGGCCCCGCCATCGGCGCCGGCCTGCAGCTGGCCATGCAATGCGATCTGCGGGTCGCAGCAGCGGACGCGTTCTTTCAGTTTCCGACGTCGAAATACGGCCTGGCCCTTGACAACTGGAGCATCCGCCGGCTGTCTTCGTTGGTCGGTCACGGACGGGCCCGCGCGATGCTACTGACCGCGGAGAAGCTCACCGCCGAGGTGGCGCTGCAGACCGGAATGGTCAACCGCATCGGGACGCTGGCCGACGCGCAGGCCTGGGCCGCCGAAGTCACGGGCCTGGCGCCGCTGGCAATACAGCACGCCAAGCGGGTGCTCAACGACGACGGCTCCTTCGAAGAGGCCTGGCCGGAACACAAGGAGCTCTTCGACAGAGCCTGGTCCAGCCAGGACGTCGTCGAAGCGCAGGTTGCGCGCATCGAGAAGCGGCCACCGAAGTTCCAGGGAGCCTGACACTCATGCCGCGGGGGACGCTACGACTGGCAGCTGGCACGGCCTCGCTGGCGGTCGGCAGTTGGTTGTTGCGTGCGCTGCACGGCGCCCCGGCCGCCCTCGGTGCGTCGCCCGCGTCGATCCGCGCGGTGGCGGAGGGCTCACCCAACTTTTCCGACGGCGTATTCGTCAACCTCGACCCCGCGTCGATCTACAAGATGGATCGCGAGGAACTGCGGCTCATCGTGTGGGAGCTCCTGGGTAACCGCGGCGGCAGCCGCCCGAGGGCACCGATCCCGTTGGCCGCGCCGGAAATCTTCGACGGTGACCCGGCCCTGCTGGCCGTCAGCTGGTTCGGTCACTCGACGGCGCTGCTGGAAATCGACGGCTACCGCGTGCTCACCGATCCCGTCTGGAGCAATCGATGCTCGCCGTCGGACACCGTCGGACCCCAGCGGCTGCATCCGCCGCCGGTGCAACTGGACGGTCTGCCCGCCGTCGACGCGGTGGTGATCAGCCACGACCACTACGACCACCTAGACATCGACACCGTCATGGCGCTGGCGCACACTCAGCGGGCCCCGTTCTTCGTGCCGCTCGGGGTCGGCGCTCACCTGCGCGCGTGGGGAGTTCCCGAGCACCGCATCGTCGAACTCGACTGGCATCAGGGCGCCAAGCTCGACGAGCTCACCGTGATTTGCATGCCGGCGCGGCACTTTTCGGGCCGGTTTATGGATCGGAATACGACGCTGTGGGCGTCGTGGGCGTTCATTGGTCCGAGTCATCGGGCCTATTTCGGCGGCGACACCGGCTACACCAAGAGCTTCACGCAGATCGGGGCCGACCATGGTCCGTTCGACCTGACCCTGCTGCCCATCGGCGCCTACAACACCGCATGGCCGGACATCCACATGAACCCCGAGGAGGCGGTTCGCGCGCATCTGGACGTCACCGACTCGGGATCGGGACTGCTGGTACCCATCCACTGGGGGACCTTCCGGCTGGCCCCCCACCCGTGGGCCGAGCCCGTCGAGCGCCTACTGGCGGCGGCGACTCCCGCCCGCGTCGATGTGGCGGTGCCGGTGCCCGGCCAGCGCATCGATCCCGCCACGCCCCGGAGGTTCAACCCGTGGTGGCGGCTCTGACCCGCTAGCCGTCGGGCTGGCCGCGCTGATATACCGTCACCCGATCGTGTTGGCCCCACCATTGAACCGGCTGACGGGCATCAACTTCGGTCCAGTGGTATCGAGTATCCGGTGCATCTGATCGTCGCCGGTGGCGCCGCCGTGGGCGTCGCCGACGTAGATGACGCGATTCCCCTTGTAGGCCATCAAGATGCGCGCGCCGACATCCTGGCCATGGGGTGGCCACGAGAGGAACAGCGTCCGGCCGGGGTGCAGCGCCACGCCTTCGGCGCAGTCCTTCGCGCGGGCCCCGACGTGCAGGTCGTTGCCGTGCCAGCCATTCGTAGCCAGCTCCGCGCCAGGGTTCAGGTCGTAGCAGACGACGTCGACGCCCAGCTGCGCGAGCAGGTAGCCCCAATAGCCCGTGCCGGCGATCGGATCGACCAGGGCGCCGCGAGCGTGCCCGGCAACGAAGGCCACGGTATCGGGGTCCGGAATGGTCCAGCAGTACTTCCTGACGAGCAGCTGCCGGTTCGGCGTGCGCGCCATGCTTTCTTCTACGCTTCGGTCCAAACGGAACTCACCGACAACCGGGTTGCCCTGGAAACTGTCGGCCTCGATGCAATCCCTAACGGCCTGCCAGTAGGGATTGTCGATGTCTAAATCATCCGTGTCGAAGCCCTTTCGTTGCGCGCTCTTGGGATAAATGTGGCGCTGCGTCGTGTCCGCGGGGGATCCGGGATGTTAAATCGATTGTCGTCCGGCGGACATTGTTGTCACGCTAAAGTGTGCGGCCATGGCGAAACGCGCGGCATCGGCCGCGGTGGTGGCGTTGCTCGCGTTGACTGGATGTGAGCCCGCCCAGCCGGCATCTAGCCCACCGCCCGCGCGGTCCGACGCGCCGCCCGATGAGGTGTCGGGCCTGGCGATCCCGGCCGGCCGCGTCGACGAGGCCGTAGCGAAGGTCGACAGCCTGGTCGGCGACCTGATGAAGAGCACCGGCATCCCCGGGATGGCCGTGGCCATAGTGCACGGCGGAAAGACCATATACGCCAGGGGCTTCGGGGTCAGAAACGCAAGCAAAGGCGACGCGCAGGACAACAAGGTCGACGTCGACACCGTCTTTCAGTTGGCGTCGGTGTCCAAATCGGTCGGCGCCACCGTGGTGGCACATGAAGTGACCGGCGGCGTCATCACCTGGGACACGCCCGTGGTGTCCAGGCTGCCGTGGTTCGCTCTGAAAGACCCCTATGTCACCAGCCATGTGACGATCGCCGACCTGTACTCGCATCGTTCCGGGCTGCCCGACCACGCGGGTGACAAGCTGGAAGACCTGGGCCACGACCGCCGGCAGGTGCTCGAACGCCTGAAGTACCTGCCGCTGGCGCCCTTCCGAAACAGCTATGCGTACACCAACTTCGGAGTGACCGCCGCCGCCGAGGCGGTCGCGACCGCGGCGGGCAAGCCATGGGAGGACCTGTCCGACGACGTGCTCTACCGCCCGCTGGGAATGACGGCCACGAGTTCGCGCTTCGCCGACTTCGTCGCGAGGCCCGACCATGCCGTCAACCACGTCAAGGTCGGCGAGAAATGGGAACCGCGCTTCCAGCGCGATCCGGATCCGCAGTCGGCCGCGGGCGGGGTGAGTTCGTCGGTCAACGACATGGCGCGCTGGCTGATCATGTTGCTGGGCAACGGAACCTACAACGGCCAGCGCATCGCGGCGCCGGAAGCGCTGCTGCCCGCCACCACCGCGCAGGTCATCTCGGTCCCGGCGAAGACGCCGAAGGCGCGTTCCGGCTTCTACGGCTACGGTTTCAACGTGTCGGTGACCTCGTCGGGGCGCACCCAGTACAGCCATTCCGGCGCCTTCTCGCTGGGGGAAGCGACAAACTTCGTGGTGCTGCCGTCCGAGGACGTGGGCATCATCGCCCTCACCAACGCCGCACCCATCGGCGTACCGGAGACGCTGACCGCCGAATTCATGGATCTGGTGCAGTACGGCCAGATTCGCGAAAACTGGGCCGAGCTGTACAAGCAGGCGATCGGGTGGATGAACAATCCGGAGGGTTCGCTGCTCGGCAAGCAGCCCCCGGCCAGCCCCGCTCCGGCGCGACCGCTGAGCGACTACGCCGGGGTCTACACCAGCGACTACTGGGGCCCGGCCGTCGTGAGCGAACGCGACGGCGCCCTGCAGCTGTCGCTGGGGCCGCAAAATCAGACGTTCCCGCTGACGCACTGGGACGGTGACACGTTCACCTTCACCGTGACGGACGAAAACGCCCCGCCCGGAACCATTTCCAAGGCCGTCTTCTCAGGCAACACGCTCAACCTGGAGTACTTCGACTCCGACAAGCTGGGAACCTTCACCCGATGAGCGTGGGCCTCACCGATGCCGAGGTGGCACAGCGGGTAGCCGAGGGCAAGAGCAACGCCGTTCCGCAACGCGCAACCCGCAGCATCGCGGCCATCGTCCGGGCCAACGTCTTCACCCGGATCAATGCGATCCTTGGCGTCCTGCTGATGATCGTGCTGGCGACGGGCTCGCTGATCAACGGGCTGTTCGGCCTGCTGATCATCGCCAACAGCGTCATCGGCATGGTGCAGGAGATCCGGGCCAAGCAGACGCTGGACAAGCTTGCGATCGTCGGGCAGGCGAAACCGTTGGTGCGCCGGCAATCCGGGACCACAACGCTGATGCCGAGCGAGGTCGTGCTCGACGACATCATCGAGCTCGGCCCGGGGGATCAGGTCGTCGTCGACGGTGAGGTCGTGGAGGAGGAGAACCTCGAGATCGATGAATCGCTGCTGACCGGCGAGGCGGACCCGATCACCAAGGCCCCGGGCGACGCGGTGATGTCCGGCAGCTTCGTCGTCAGCGGCATCGGTGCCTATCGCGCGACCAAGGTGGGCCCGCAGGCCTACGCCGCCCAGCTCGCCGAGGAGGCAAGCAAGTTCAGCCTGGTGAAATCCGAACTGCGCAATGGGGTTAACCGGATCTTGCAGTTCGTCACCTACCTGATGGTGCCGGCCGGTCTGCTGACGATCTACACCCAGTTCTTCACCACGCACGCCGGCTGGCGGCAGTCGGTGCTGCGGACGGTGGGCGCGCTGGTTCCGATGGTGCCCGAAGGCCTCGTCCTGCTGACGTCGGTCGCGTTCGCGGTCGGGGTCATCCGGCTCGGTCAGCGCCAATGCCTGGTGCAGGAACTCCCCGCCATCGAGGGACTGGCGCGGGTCGACGTGGTTTGCGCCGACAAGACCGGCACCCTGACCGAAAGCGGTATGCGGGTTGCCGAGGTCGTCGAGGTTGGGGCGGTGGCCGCGCGATCCGAACCGGTCGCCGACGCGCTGGCCTCGCTGGCCGCGGCCGACGAGCGCCCCAACGCGAGCATGCGGGCGATCGCGGAAACCTATGACCGGCCACCGGGGTGGACCCCAACCGCGACTGCGCCTTTCAAATCGGCCACCAAGTGGAGCGGCGTGACCTTCGGCGATCACGGCGACTGGGTTATCGGCGCGCCCGACGTGCTGCTGGATCCGGCTTCGGAGGCCGCCGAGCGGGCGGAGGGGATCGGGGCCCAAGGGTTGCGGGTGCTGCTGTTGGGTCGCGGGGAGGTGGCCGTTGATCACCCCGACGCGCCGGGCCGGGTCACCCCAATCGCGTTGGTGGTGCTCGAGCAGAAGGTGCGGCCCGATGCCCGCGAGACGCTGGATTACTTCGCGGCCCAGGGTGTCTCGGTCAAGGTAATCTCGGGCGACAACGCGGTGTCGGTCGGTGCCGTCGCCGGCAAGCTCGGGCTGCGCGGCGACACGATGGATGCGCGTCAACTGCCCACGGACCCGGCCGAATTGGCCGACACGCTGGACGGCTACACCACCTTCGGGCGGGTGCGGCCCGACCAAAAGAGTGCGATCGTGCATGCGCTGCAATCACACGGTCACAGCGTTGCCATGACCGGTGACGGCGTCAACGACGTGCTGGCACTCAAGGACGCCGACATCGGCGTCGCGATGGGCGCCGGCAGTCCGGCGTCGCGCGCGGTGGCGCAGATTGTCTTGCTGGACAATAGGTTTGCCACGCTGCCGTATGTCGTGGGCGAGGGCCGGCGGGTGATTGGCAACATCGAGCGGGTCGCCAGCCTGTTTTTGACCAAGACGGTGTACTCGGTGCTGCTTGCGCTGTTTGTGGGCATTGAATGCCTGCTCTCCAAGCCCCTCAAGGCCGACCCGCTGGTGTACCCGTTCCAGCCGATCCACGTCACCATCGCGGCGTGGTTCACCATCGGGATTCCGTCGTTCATCCTGTCGCTGCACCCAACAACGAACGCGCTTACCCGGGCTTCGTGCGCCGGGTGTTGTCGTCGGCGCTGCCGTCCGGACTTGTCGTCGGTGTGGCGACGTTCGCCTCCTACCTGGTGGCCTACCACGGGCGTCACGCCACGTTCCGGCAGCAGGACCAGGCGTCGACGGCGGCGCTGATCACGTTGCTGGTGACCGCGCTGTGGGTGCTCGCGGTGGCCGCGCGGCCCTACCAATGGTGGCGGGTGGCGCTGGTGGTTTTCTCCGGCCTGGCCTATGTGGTGATCTTCAGCATCCCGCTTGCGCAGGAGAAATTCCTGCTCGACCCGTCGAACCCGGTGGTGACGTCGGCCGCGCTGGGGATCGGCGTGGTGGGCGCCGCCGCGATCGAGGCGATGTGGTGGATCCGGGCCAGGATGCTGGGCGTGCAGCCGAGGTTGTGGCGGGAGCCGGCGACGGCCGCCAAGTAGGATTCCGGGGGATCCTCGGGGAAGGGGCGAAGATGCGATTCCTGGATAAGGCGAAGGACCTGTTGTCGCAGAACGCCGACAAGGTCGAGATGGCGATAGACAAGGCCGGCGAATTCGTCGACGACAAGACGCAGGGCAAGTACTCCGACACCATCCACAAGGTGCAGGAGGAGGCCAAGAAGGCGGCTGATTCCGCCGCCGCTGGGGTCGAAGACGACCAGCAGAACTAGGCGCATGGCGAAACTCTCCGGATCGATCGACGTACCGCTGCCCCCCGAGGTGGCCTGGAAGCACGCCTCCGACCTGTCGCGGTACAAGGATTGGCTGACCATCCACCGGGTATGGCGCAGCACGTTGCCCGACGACATCGAAAAGGGAACGGTCGTCGAGTCGATCGTCGAGGTCAAGGGTATGTACAACCGGATCAGGTGGACGGTCGTGCGCTACAAGCCACCGGAGGGCATGACGCTCAACGGCGATGGCGTCGGCGGCGTCAAGGTGAAGCTGATGGCCAAGGTGCGGCCCGCGGACGAGGGTTCCACCGTCGGTTTCGACGTGCACCTCGGTGGCCCGGCGCTGTTCGGGCCGATCGGCATGATCGTTGCCGCCGCGCTGCGAAGCGACATCAAACAATCGCTGCAGAACTTCGTCAGGGTCTTCACCGCCCCCGACCCCGGCACGAACGGAGACGGCGGCGTCCGTCGCTGATCACCCCGGCGATGACTTTTCGGGTCGGCGCCAGTCGATATGTGTGAACCCCGATACGGGGCCAGGACCGCACGACACACAAGAAGGGGGGCCATCGTGCCCATCCGTGACGGCGCGCCGCTGGGCGCTCCCTGCTGGATCGATTTGACGACGTCGGACGTCGACCGCGCCCAGGACTTCTACGGCACGGTATTCGGCTGGACTTTCGAGTCCGCCGGACCCGAATACGGCGGATACATCAACGCCACCAAGGACGGCCACCGCGTCGCCGGCCTGATGGCCAACCGGCCCGAGTTTGGATCACCGGACAACTGGGCCACCTACTTCCACACCGCCGACATCAACGCGACCATGTCGGCGGTGACCGCGGCGGGCGGCGCGGCCTGCATGGGGCCGATGGAGGTGCCCGGCAAGGGCTACATGGGCCTGGCGACCGACCCGTCGAATGCGTTCTTCGGGCTATGGCAGCCGTTGGAGCACCGGGGCTTCGAGGTGATCGGGGAGGCCGGCTCCCCGGTGTGGCATCAGCTGACCACGCGCGACTTCCCCGCCGCGGTCGACTTCTACCGCGAGGTGTTCGGGTGGCGCACCGAGCAGGTTTCCGACACGGACGAATTCCGCTACACCACAGCGTGGTTCGGCGACCAACAGTTGCTCGGCGTGATGGACGGCTCCAGCTGCCTGCCCGAGGGCGTCCCGTCGAATTGGACGATTTTCTTCGGCGCCGAGGATGTCGACAAGACGCTGCGCGTGATCGCCGACAACGGCGGCGCCGTGGTGCAGGCGGCCGAGGACACTCCCTACGGCCGGTTGGCCGCGGCCACCGACCCGACGGGCGTCATCTTCAACCTGTCGTCGCTTCAGAGCTAGCGAGGCCGGGCGTTGGTCACACCGGCGCAGGGGAGAGTCAGCTAATCTCCCAACCATGACTCGCCGCCTGCGCCCTGGTTGGCTGGTGGCGTTCTTCGCACTGCTCATCTCGGCCAGCGCCTGGATGCCGTGGCTGACGACGGCCGTCAACGGTGGGGGTTGGGCCAACGCCATCGGCGGGACCCACGGCAACTTGGTACTGCCGAGGGGCTTTGGTGCGGGACAGCTCATCGTGTTGCTCGCCTCGACGCTGCTGGTGGCCGGGGCGATGGTGGGCCGTGGCCTGTCGGTGAAGATCGCTTCGATTGCCGCGCTGGTCATTTCGCTGCTCATCGTGGGGCTCACGGTGTGGTACTACAAGCTCAACGTCAACCCGCCGGTGTCGGCCGAATACGGGCTCTACGTCGGTGCCGTCGGCGCGGCCTTCGCTCTGGCGTGCTCCCTCATGGCGGTGATCGCGGCGTTGGCTTCCGGACGATCGGGCCGCTGAGGGTTTCACCCCGGCGGGAACTCGTGCTTGCCCGACTTGGCACTGCCCTCGGGCTCGTTGACGCCGAACACGAAGGGCGCGAACACGACTTCGCGTCCGTCCGGGTCGCGATAGGTGACCGCGCCGTTTGCCTCCCAATACGGGTGCTGCTGCACCGGCGCCCGGCCCGCCGCCTCAAGGCGCGCGATGGCGGCCTGCTGAGCCTCCCGGCCGGGGAAGTACAGGCACAGCTGTTCGTGGGGATCAACTGCGACGGGCTCAACCGACTCGACGATTTCCAGCGTCAGGTTCCAGCTTGGGAGGCCGAAGATGGCGCCGTTGCTGCCGTAGCTGGCCTCAAACGTTTCGAAGAGCGGCAGCCCCACCAGCTCGCGGTAAAACCGCACTGTCTCTTCGAAGTTCGACGAGCGTCGAGCAAAGCGGATGGCGCCAACCGGGGCCAAGTGCGGGGGCCAGTGCGTTGCCCGATGGCTGGGTCCGGTCCAGATCGTCACAGCCCGACCCCGCTTGCCGCCGACTCCGCGGTGTGCCAGCGCCGCAGCTGATCGCCGGGTGCCCACGTCGAATGCGTGCCGCTGGAAATGCGTTCCGGCAATTGGAGTTTGCACACCGGGCCGTCACCGATCCGGGCGGCGTCGAACACCACGCAGTAGGAGGCGTCGGCGTTCATATCGGTGGTCAGGGTGACCAGGTAGCCGTCATCCTCACCGGTCGAAGCGACCCGCGGCGCCATCGCGGCCTCGCTTCCGTAGACACCGTCGCCGAAGGAGATGCCCTCCTGATTCCCGGTGAGCACGTCGTGTTTGACCAGGCCGTCGAACAGGAACCAGCCCGGTTTGCCGGTCGCGGCGTAGGTGTACCGGTAGCCGCTCGCGGCGTAGCCGGAGTTGATCGTCCCGAACTCGGTGATCGATTCCGAGAGTTGCTCTTCCTTCACCGCGCCGGTGACCAGGTTGAACCGCCACCGGTGCAGCCGGGCCTGCAGGCGATCCAGCGCCAGGAATCGAAAGAGCTTGTCCCACTTGGTTCCCCCGGTGTCAAGCGGTTGGGGATCGTCTTCGAAGAAGCCGTCGAGGACGATCTCGTCACCGTCCTCGTAGGCGTTGACGAAGTGCAGCACGAAGGTCGGGTCCGCCTCGAACCATCGGATGTCGCCGGTGGAGCCCCGGCGTGGGAGCACGGCGAAGCGCGACGGAATGTCGGGATAGAAGCGCGGCAGGTGCACGTCGTGCTCGAGCAGGCGCGGATCCCAGAACAACGGGAAATCGTTCAGCATCACGTAGTTTTCGGTGAACGCCATGTCGTGCGGCAGCCGTGGTCCCGGCAGCGGGATGTCCACGTAGTGAACCAATTCGTCGCTCTCGTCGACCACGCCGTAGCGCATGTACGGCGCTTGCTTGCTGTAGTTGAAGAACAGGAGCTCGCCGGTTTTGTTGTCGACCTTGGAATGCGCCGACACACCCCAGTCGGTGGGGAAGCGCCCGTTCCAGCTCTCTTTGCCGATCGTGTCGGCCGAGTACGGGTCGACCCGGTACAGGTCGCCGCACTGGTAGAAACTGGTCAGCGCGATTCCCCGGTGCACGATCACGTCGGTGCTCGACGCGTCCTTCATCCGGGTACGAGCGCCCCAGCCGTCCTCCCGTTTGGCCAGTTGCACTGCTTCGGCCAAACCCGGCCACAGCGGCTCGCCGGCCTCGTTCTCCGCCCGGAAACCATCCGTGCGGACAAAGCGGTTGCGGTAGAAGGCTTTTCCGTCGCGGAAGCCGACCGCGTGCAGCATGCCGTCGCCGTCGAACGGGTGGTAGGTCTTCAGCGCCGGGTGCAGCGGGTTCTCGGTGTTGCGCAGGTAGACGCCGTCCAGGTCACGGGGGATTTCACCGTCCACGGCGGTGAGGTCGTCGGCGTCCCATTCCGTCGTCTGCGGCCGCCATGGGCCGGTCCGGTAGGGGTGGTCGTCGTCTTCGGGCAGGGTCGACAGGAACTTGCCGACGATCTCAACGTCCATAGTCACGAACCCCTGGTTGCGCTCACCACGAAGCTGACGGTGGTGGCGGTGCTGCCACCGAAGTTCAGGGTGCCGAAGGCCTTCGCGTCGTCGACCTGGTAGTCGCCGGCCGCGCCGCTGACCTGCTTGGCCGCATCGAGCAGCATCCGCACCCCGGACGCCCCCACGGGGTGGCCGCCGCCGATCAGTCCGCCGCTGGGGTTGATGGGCAGGCGTCCGCCGATCTCGATCTCGCCGTTTTCGATGGCCTTCCACGACTCGCCGGGGCCGGTCAGCCCGATGTGGTCGATGGCCAGGTACTCGCTGGGGGTGAAGCAGTCGTGCACCTCGAACCCGTCGAGGTCGTCGAGGGTCAGCCGGGCGCGGCGCAGGGCATCGAGGACCGCCGCCCGCACGTGGGGCAGCACGTGAGTTTCCAGGGGATTGTCGGCGGCCCGGCGCAATTTCTGTTGCAGACCCAGCCCGACGGTTCGGTGCCCCCAGCCATCGATGTGGCCGATCGGGCGCACGTCCGGGTGGTCGCGCAGGTATCTGTCGTTGACCAAAACCACTCCAGCGCCGCCGTCGGTCATCTGGCTGCAGTCGAATCGGCGCAACCGGCCCTCGGTGATCGGGTTGGTGGTGTCGTCGTCCGTGATCGGGTCGGGAACCGTCCACCCGCGCGTTTGGGCGTGGGGGTTGCGCCGCGCGTTGGCGAAGTTGAGCTGCGCGATGGCGCGCAGATGCGTGTCGTCCAAGCCGTAGCGCCGGTCGTACTCGTCGGCAATCTCGGCGAACATCGACGGCCACAGGTAGCGAGCGCCCGCTCCTTCGTGTCCGGTCCAGGCGGCGGCGCCGAGATGCTGGGCGGCCGTATCGCCCGGCACCGTCTTCTCCAGCTCGATACCCATCACCAGTGCGGTGTCGTAGGCGCCCGAGCGCAAATCGGCCATCGCCGCCAGCGCCGCCACGCTGCCCGACGCGCAGGCGGCCTCGTGCCGCGAGGCCGGGGTGTCCCAGAGCTCTTCGCAAACCGTCGCCGGCATCGCACCGAGGTGGCCCTGGCTGGCGAACATCTCGCCGAAGGCATTGCCGACGTGCACGACGCCGATTTCTGCCGCACCGACCTTGGCCGCGGCGAGCGCGCCCTCGACGACCTCAGCGGTCAACGCAGCAAGGTCGCGACCCTCCCTGGTGAGGTTGCGGGCGAAATCGCTTTGGTAGCCCCCGAGTATCCACACCCCTGTCGAGCCATCCATATGCGGCACGCTACTCCTGGGCGGTTCGGCCGACTGGCCAACAGGGCGGCCCCGTCGGCTCTCGGGCTGAACCGACGGGACCTAGACGGGCGCGAAGGCCGGCCGACGCGCACGCCTCTTTTGGAACATTGCCGCCAAGCGCGGTCGACAAACATGTTGAACGAACCTTGTGGCCAACGCCCGGAAACGGGTATTTACGTGCGGCTACTCGTCTTTTCGCTGTTGGAGACGAGATTAGGGCTAAATGGCGCCCTCGACGAGCTCCGTCGGCTCCGGTCCGTCCGGCTCCCGTGCGGGCACGGTCGGTCGCTTCTGGAGAGCCTGAGCATCGGCGAGGTCGACGGCCGCCAAGTCGATGCCCTTGGTCTCGCGGGCGGCCACGGCGGCCACGGCGCTCACCGCCGCGGTGGCCGCCAGGTACCAGGAAATGGGCACGGAGGATTTGTATGTCTGGAGCAGGCGAACGGCGATGATCGGTGCCAGCGAGCCGGCGACGATCGAGGTGACCTGATAGCCGAGCGACACGCCCGAATAACGCATCCGGGTGGGGAACATCTCCGCCATGGCCGCCGGCTGGACCGCGTACATGAGTCCGTGGAACACCAGACCGATGATGACCGCCGCCAGGATGATGGCGTTGCGGCCGCTGTCCATCATCGGGAAGGCGAAGAACCCCCACGTGCACGCGCAGACCGCGCCGACGAAATAGATTGGGCGCCTGCCGATCCGGTCACTGAGCCGTCCGGCCAGCGGGATGACCACGAAGTGCACGGCGTGCGCGACCAGCAGCCACGACAGGATCGCCTTGGTGTTGGCGTGCACCTGCACTTTGAGGTAGGTGATGGAGAAGGTGACCACGAGGTAGTACATGGTGTTCTCGCCGAAGCGCAAGCCCATGGCGGTGAAAACGCCACGCGGGTAACGTTTTAAAACCTCGACAGCACCCAACTGCCTGGCCTTGGAGCGGCCAACTTCCTGCTGTGCTTCAAGGAAAATGGGTGCATCTGTCACCTTGGTGCGGATGTAGTAGCCGATCAGAACGACGACCGCGGACAACCAGAAGGCGACGCGCCAGCCCCAGCTCAGGAACTCCGCATCCGATAGCGTCCATGTGAGACCCAGCAGCACGACGGTGGCCAGCATGTTGCCTCCCGGCACGGCCGCCTGCGGCCAGCTCGCCCAGAAGCCGCGGCTGTCCTTCGGGCTGTGCTCGGCGACGAGCAGGACCGCGCCGCCCCACTCGCCGCCGACGGCGAAGCCCTGGATGAAGCGCAGCACCACCAACAGCGCGGGCGCCCAGTAACCGACCTGGGCGAAGGTGGGCAGGCAGCCCATGAGCACGGTCGCGGCGCCCACCAGCAGCAGGCTGACCTGCAGCAGCTTCTTGCGCCCGTACCGGTCCCCCAATTGCCCGAAGACGAGGCCGCCGAGCGGGCGGGCGGCGAAGCCGACGGCGTAGGTCACGAACGAAGCGAGGATCGCATCGAGCTCGTTGCCGCCGCGCGGAAAGAACACCTTGCTGAACACCAGCGTGGCCGCCGTGCCGTAGAGAAAGAATTCATACCATTCGACGACGGTGCCGGCCATGGATGCGGCGACCACTCGGCGAAGAAATCCCCGGCTTTGGAATGGGTCCGGCTGCAACTGATTACGGACGCTCACCGGATGTCCTCCTTGGTGTGCTGGCGGATTGGAGCGTACCGCTCTTTGGCCGGCTTTGCCCGTGGCCTCAGCATTCCCAGAAGCCACGGGATTCGGGGGATATGCCAATGTGTCCGCCTCAGCGCGACAACCGAGCGGCCCAAGCGCCATGGGAGCGGGTGGTTGTGTGGGCATTGGGCCGGCGGGGCCGCGACCTCAGCAATTCGCACGGTTTCGGACCCCAGGCGATGCGCGATCAGCGCCGTTCGCCCGTCCTTGAGGCGGAACCGATGCGTTGCGACACGGTCACGGATGCATACCTATCCGCAGATCACTGGTCACAGGAGCCCCTTGAATCACTATCGTCACATGAGCCAACTGCGGACGTCAAGCGACGGCCTGCTCCCGGGAAAGGTGTGACATTGACGGCGATTCCCCGGATCCTGTCGCTATCGATGGCGTCGGCGACCGCCATCGGTTTCTTCGTTGCGATCGGCCCCGCGCCGTCGGCGAACGCCACCCCTTGCAGCGCGCCGGAAGGCAACATCGACCCCCCGGCGGCGCCCCCGCCGATGCCCGCACCGCAGCCTGTCGTCCAACCACCGACCGGGCGTAGGCCCACCCATGCGAATGACCAGGCGCCATTGCCCAAGTTGGGTCCGCTGATCTCGTCGTTACTCAAGCCGGGAGCGGGGGGCCAGCGATACTCCGCGCCGATACAACCCCAAGCGGGGGTCGTTCCGCCGCCGGGGCCCAATCCGCCCGCGCCGGGCGTCCCGCAGCTACCGCCGAATGCGACGCAGCTACAGCCGAACGCGGCCCCGGTTCAGCCGCAACCGGCCCCGCAGCCGGCGGCGCAGCCCGCGCCCCCGCCTCCCGCCAATATCGCGGGGGCACCGACATCGCTGGTCGACTGGGTGACCGGACCGGATGGCCCGAACAAGACCCTCCAACGTTTCAGCATTTCCGGGACCGACCTCGGGATCGCCTGGGACAACGGCGATCCCGCCAACCGTCAGGTCCTCATGGCGTTCGGTGACACGTTCGGCTATTGCAAAGTCCGCGGCCAGCAATGGCGCTACAACGTGCTGTTCCGCAGCTCGGACCGCGACCTGTCCCACGGCATCCACATCGCCGAAGGCGTACCCAACGACCGATACTCCGGCTCACCGGTGTGGGCGACCGGCCTTTCCAAGCAGGTCGTCAACACCATCCACAAGGCGCCGCACGAGACGGGCATCATTCCGACCGCCGCGTTCTCGCTCGGGCGAACCCAGTACATGAGCTACATGTCCATCAGGCAGTGGGGCCGCGACGGGGAATGGCAGACGAACTACTCGGCAATCGCGAGATCCGTTGACAACGGCCAGAACTGGGGGATTTTCCCCAGCACCGTTCGCACCGCCTCGGCGGATGCCATACCGGGAGTCGGGTTCACGCCGGGGAATGAGAATTTCCAGATGGGCGCGTTCATGAAGGGTAACGACGGTTACCTCTATCAGTTCGGGACCCCCTCGGGGCGCAGCGGTGCGGCATTCCTGTCGCGCGTTCCCCCGAATCAGCTTCCGGACCTGAGCAAATACCAGTACTGGAACGGCGACCAAGGCGGGCGTTGGGTCCCGGCCAACCCGGGGGCGGCGACGCCGCTTTGGCCCGGTCCGGTCGGCGAAATGTCTGCCCAGTACAACAGCTACCTCAAGCAGTACCTGGTCCTGTACACCAACGGTGGCAGCAACGACGTCGTCGCGCGGACCGCGCCGACCCCGCAAGGACCGTGGAGTGGGGAGCAACCGCTAGTGTCGTCGTTCCAGATGCCCGGCGGCATCTATGCGCCGATGATCCATCCGTGGTCGTCGGGGAGGGACCTGTACTTCAACCTGTCGCTATGGTCGGCGTACGACGTGATGCTGATGCACACCGTGCTGCCATAAGCGCACGCGTGTTGTCAGTGGTCGCCGGGACTTGTGACGACGTCGCCAGACCCTCAGACTGATTGATATGCGCGATCGCGAGACGATCGACCAAGAGTTGCGGCTCATCGCTCTTGGGCGCCAATCGGTGCGTGAGCAGGGTGGTCGGCCGTCGTCCCGGGAGGTCGACGCGCTGCTCGACGAGCGCCTGGGCCATCGCGCGGAGGCGTCCGAAACCGAGGCGGTTCCGGCGCGTGCGACCCAGGTGGTCGTCGACACGTTGTCGCGGCGCGACATCAGGCCTTCCCGACGTAAGGGTGTGCTGCGCCACTTCGGGCCCCTCGCGGCGTTGCCGTTATCTCTGCTGGCCGTCGGCGCTGTGTTAGCGGTCATGTTCGGGATGCACAAATCGGACCCACCGCCGCCGGCGGTAGTCCCGCCGCCGGCGGTGGTCCCGCCGCCGTCGGTTGCGCGACCCAGCCCGGCTGCGCCGGCAGCACACGCTCCGCCGCTTGAGATCGTCGACAGGGCGTTCATCGGCGCGTTGAAACAGGATGGCGTGCCCGTTCCGAGCAACGAATACGTGACGACCCATGGGCACGCAGTCTGCGATTTCCTAACGCAACAACCCAATTTCGCAGAGGCCGTCCGCTTCGTGCAGGGGTCGACGATTTGGGACGCCAATCAAAGCGCCAGTTTCGCCGCCGGTGCCGTCGTCTCGTACTGCCCTCAGTACCAACCTTCAAGCTCGGACGAGCCGCAGCCGGGTTTCCAGGACGCGCTCTCCGGTCTGCAGGCCATCGAACGTGACCTGAAGGGCATCCAAGGTGATCTGCAAGGCATCGGAGACGGCCTGCCGGCCCTCCCGGGCCACCAGTAATACGCGCCAAGCGGCCTAGGACGGATGCTCGGCCACGGTTAACTCCCGCATCCAGGGATGTCAAGAATCAGCCGAAGTAAGTGTATGTGCAGATCGGGGCGCGCAGTCGCGACTCAATGCGGAATACGGCGTCTCCCGTATGCGCGACTGCGACGGACGGGACGCCCACGACCGGCCGAAGCCCTTAGTCTTAAAAACGCCGACGCTGCGCTGCCTTCGGCTCCAGAGAACGTCTTGCATCTGAAATCGACTGCAGCACAAAGAAATTCGGAGATAAACACGACTGGTGTTGTAGAATGAGTGCCTTGACAATGGTCTTGGTTACGCGCCGCGGACACGCGCGATAACCGCGGCGGGGTCGGCGACGGTGGGGCCGCTCCAGGCGATGTGCAGATCGGGCCGCACGAGGACCAGGCGGCGGCGATACAGCTGGCGTAACCGTGGATCGTCGAGGACGAGGTGGCGCACCGGCATTCCGACCAGTTCGGCTTCGTCCAGGAGCAGTTTGGCGTCGCTGGGTCCGGAGACGGCGTCGACGAGGGTGTAACCGTCGCCGAACTGGTCGAACAATGTTTCGCCTTCGCCAACAACGACATTCGGCGCGCGGTGGCCTGGCCGCACCGTGGGCACGAAAGTGCGCCGATCCCATGGCGGTGCGTTGCCATCGGTGGCGCACACAATCGGTGAGCCGTCGTAGCGGACGTCGAGTTCGATTCCCAGGCTGATGTTTTCGGCGTTGTTGCTGGTGAGGAATTCTGCGATGGCGGCGCGATGCGCGCGCCCGTCGTCGCTGTCCTGGTCGATGAGGTTCGGGTCGACCATGTCGCGGGACTGCAAATGGACTAAGACGTTCTCCACCGACGCGCTGCGGTTGCGGCCTCCGATCGGACGGCGCTCGGCCTCATAACTGGTGAGGAGGCCTGGTCCGCCCCATCCGTGCAGCAAGCCGGCGAGCTTCCAGCTGACGTTGAACGCGTCGCCCAGCCCGGTATTCATTCCGTAACCGCCGGTCGGGATCATCGTGTGGGCCGAATCACCGGCGAGCAGGATTCGATCCCGGCCGTATCGGTCCGCGAGTAGCGCGTTGGGCCGCCACACGCTCGACGCCAGGATCTCATCGATCAAGATCGGGCGTCCAAGCGCGCGGGCGACGAACTCATGGGGATCACCGATCGGATCGGGATCGTCGACGAGCCCCAAATCTTGGTGCAGTGTCCACGTGTCGACCTCGTCCTGTGCGATGAGGATCGCTCCGCCTGTGGTGAACAGGTGCCAAAACTGGCCGAGCGCGTGCAGATTGGTCAGATCGCTGGAACGAAAGTGCACCAACGCGAACTCGGTAATGTCCTTGGCGCCCTCCATCGCAATCCCCAGCTCGCTGCGGACCCGGCTCGACGCGCCGTCACACCCGACCAGATAACTGGCACGGATCTTCAGTGCTTCACCGGTGTCGCCCACGACGGTGGCTTCCACCACGTCGCCGTTTTGAGCGCAAGTCTGCAGCTGCCACCCCTGTCGAACGTCGATCAACGGATCACGTCGGCAGCGGTCCATCATCACCGCTTCGAAGATCGCCTGCGAGCAGCGTTGCCATGGCTGACCCGGCCGGGTCCCGTCGGGCGCGCCCCGAAGTGTCGCCCACTGCTCGTCGACCGAGGGCAAGGCCCAGCGGGTAACCTCCGGGCCGTCCAGCCCGGGCGTGAAGATCACGTCGAACGAATGCTGCGGCGCCACCCCCACGCGACGCAACTCGGCGTCGACACCCAACCGCCGTAGCAACTCCATGCTGGCCCCGTTGGTGACGTCCATCTTCGGGAAGCGAGTCGTGTGCGTGTTGCGTTCGACAAGAACGCAATTGATGCCGTACCCGGACAGCAAGCTGGCAAGGATGAGACCGGTAGGTCCTCCACCGGCAACAAGGACGGGGGTGTCGAATGTGTGTGTCATCGCGTCAACGACTCCTGTGACTGGCGAACCGTTGATGAGCACACTATGAGCTTAATTGATGGATGTCAATATAAATGTTGACACTTGGTCTGGTATACCTTGTCGGGTGGTCTCGAAACCGACAGCACAGGGGCGTCGTGGTCGCCCGAAGGCCGCTGACTCGACGCCGCAGCAGGACATCCTCGAAACCGCCCTTGTGGCGTTCGCGACATATGGATACGACGGCGTCTCGGTGCGGACGCTCAACCGAGGCCTCGGGGTCAGTCACAATCTGATCTATCAGCGCCTCGGCAGCAAAGACGATCTCTGGCGGGCCTCGGTCGATTTCGGCTTCAGCCCGCTCCTGCGCATCATGCAGGGGATTTTCGATCCAACCCTGACCGAGCCGCTGGAACAGCTACGCCTGGCGATCCGTAATTACGTCGTGTTCTCCGCCAACCACCCCGAGTTGGTTGCGTTGATGAACATCGAAGCCCGCCAGGACACCGACCGGCTTGCCTACATCTACGACAACTACATCCAACCCGCCTTGACGGGCGTCGGGCGGCTCCTGGTGTACCTCGCCGAGCGGAAGACGATTCGTCCGATCGCGTTGCGGGACTTCCACTTTCTGGTCGCGCACGGTGCGGCCGCGATCTACAGCCTCGTGCCGCTCGCGACCTTGTTCGACCCGGCGAACCCGTGCGACCCCGCCGCCATCGAAGAACACGCCCGGCTGGTGTCGGATCTGGTCGTCGAGGGTCTGCGGTTGGAAACCAAATCAGCCGAGGTAACTGTCAAGCATCCGCCGAAGTAACTGTCAAGCATCAGCCGAGGTCATACACCCCCGGCGGTGCCCCCGGCAGGATTCGCACCTGCGACACCGGCTTTAGGAGAACCTGCAAGCCAGACTGGTTGAGACGTCGAAATGGCGTCTGAGCTGGCCATATAGAGCCATCGCACACCAAGCGAGACCATCGCGTGTCGCGGATTCACCGACCAAACACCGACCATAGGAAGGCGTTGGCCATCCGTTCTAGAGCTGCTCGGTGACGGGGTCCGGTCTGACGGCGCGGCGACGAACCGGGCTGTGCTTTTGCACCGCCTTTCGGACGCGGCGCCGACGTGCCGCACCCCAATGGATATCAGCAGTTATCCATGAAATGCGCCAGCGCGTCGCGCCATTGCCGGCGACAGCGCCGGGGAGCGGAGGTACGGGCACATTGCCGATGGATAACAGCGGTTATCCATGATCCGCGTGGCGTACCGGGTCGGTCACGGACACAGCATGCCCGGCCCTGAGGTCGCAGTCACCGCAGTTATTCGAAGCGGCTCGTCTGGCAGGCGAACGCAATGGGCTCGCCATCGAGCTCGCTCACGGTCGCGGCACCGAAGCACCGCGTATCGATCGGTGAATCGCGGTGACGCGCATTCCGTCACCCTATTGCTGATCGAGCGTCGTGGTGGCGGCTGTGTTCGCTCAGAGCTGAGCAACCGGGCGTCCGACACGCCTTCGCCCGAGACCGATTGTCGGGGGTCGGGCGTAACGTCTGAATGTTCTGCGATGTGTGCCGCGTAAGCGGCGGCGCGGCTTCGGCCGAGGAAGGAAGATCGGTGTCTGCCGAGGATACTTTGCCTGCCCGGGGGGCGGTGTTCTGGCCCGTCGGTACGGGCGACAGCACAACGATTGTCGTCGACGAGACGGTCGTGCTGCAGATCGACCTGCACGACATGGACAAGGCCGACGACGAGGACAATCCCGAACTCGCCGTCGTTGACCGGCTCGTCGCCGCACTGCCAGTCGTCGACGGCGAGCCGTACCTTTCGACGTTCGCGTTGACGCATGCCGACAAGGACCACTGCCTCGGTTTCGCCGACCTGCTGTCCAAGGTGCACATCGGGGAGCTGTGGTCCACGCCACGGCTGTGGCGCGAATACAACGACGCTGATGCTGAGGACCCGTGCGAGGACGCGATCGCGTTCCGCGAGGAGTCCGAGCGCCGCATCACCGCTACGAAAGCCGCCCTCAAAGCCGGCCAGGAACCGACGAGCGGTGACCGGATCGTGGTCATCGGACACGACGAGGACCACGGTCAGCACCCGTACGAAGAGCTGCCCGACCAATACAAGTCCTATCCCGGGCAGACGTTGACGGTCCTTGACGGACACGAATGCGCGGGACGGTTCGAGGCGTTCTTCCACGCCCCGTTCGGCGATGACTGCGCGGCCCCGCGCAACGAGACCTCGCTGGCCATGCAGGTGACGCTGACCGACGACTCCGGCGTTGATGGCAAGGTGTTGCTATTCGGAGACCTCGCCCACGACACGATCATGAAGGTCTTCGACTACAGCGAGTACCACCACCGGCAGCAGTATCTGGAGTGGGACCTGCTGCTGGCATCGCATCACTGCTCGAAACGGGTGATGTACAAGCCGGGTGACGACGGCAACGACGTGCTCCAGATGGACGTCCTCAACGCGTTGGAGCGAAACTCGCGCGACGGGGCAGTGATCGTCTGCAGCAGCGCCACCATTCCGACCGCCGACGTCGCCGGCGCCAACCCCCCGCACCGCAAGGCAGCCGACCGCTACAGCGAGATCGCCGATGAGGTCATCTGCACCATGGCCTGGAGCGACGCGGCCGCCCCCTCACCCGTGGTCTTCGGTGTGGACGCCGGCGGCGGAGCAGTCGTACCCCAGCCGTCGGTCGAATCGGCCGCGCGTTCGGCGCACGTCGGCGCGGGAGCCCGGCTGGCGGCGATCACCGCGGCCGCAGTGACGGTGGCGAAATCCCTTCCCTCCCACAGTCCCGACACCTCCACCGGCCCGGATCGGATCCGGGCGGCGATCACCGCCGATCGCGGCGGCGACAAGGCACCTGACACCCCGGTGGGCTTCGGCCGTTGACAGAGCTGGCTGTTCGGCAGATCCAAGAGATCGCCGGCGTCAGCATGGGCGCCGTCGAGTTCATCGAGTCACGTCAGGAAGCCGCCGGCCTCGTTGTCGACATCTCGCTGGACACGCGGCGCATCACGACCCGCGGCGCTGGCATCAAGGTCCGCAACCGTGAGCGCTTTCAGCTCGTGATACCCGAGACCTACCCGTACCGGCCCCCGTCAGTATGGGTGTCGCACCGGCGGTGGGCCGGCCGCCCGCACGTCCAGTGGGGACGCTTCCTGTGCCTGTACGCGGCACCAGCGGTGGAGTGGAACCCTGCCGAAGGGATGCGCGGCCTGATCGATCTGCTCGTCACCTGGCTGACGCGTGCCGCCGAGGGCACCCTGGACCCTGACGATCAACCGCTGCACCCGCCGGTGACCTACACCTCCACCGCCACCGGACGAGTCATAGTCCATCCCGATGTCGCCGATCTCGTCCCATGGGGCGACACGGTCACACCAGGGCGGACGCGCCTGCTGTATGCATGGTGCCAGCGCAACGGCAACCGGATCGACATTCGAGAATGGCTGATCCCTGATGAGGCCTACGACCGTGTGCTGGACGCCGACTTCAACCCGGTCGACGTCGCAGGGCGTCCCCACTTCGTCGCGCCGCTGATTGTGGTGAGTGACGAATTGTCCATGGAGTACCCGGACAACGCCGCGGCGCTGGTCGGCAGCCTGGAGGATTTCGGGTTCCCCCGCGACGCCGTGTTGCGCGCGATCGCCAGCGCCAGAACCTTCAACGGCGCGATCGCCAGCTTCGCCGCAACCGACAGCGACGCGCCGGTCGTGGTGCTGCTGGGCACGCCGGCCCGCCGCGTCGCGGGAACCCGACGGTTGACCCACCTCACCGCGTGGAAACTCGACGACCTCGGGTCTCAGATCAGCGAGCTGGTTCGCGGCATACACCGCTATGACGACGAACTCGCAGAAGAAGTGCGGTCACTGGCCAACAAGTGGATCAACATCGCCGAGGTGGATTGGATGGCGGTGTACGAGAACCGGCCCGAGGTCACCAACCGTCGCGACGCGGCGTCCTCGGCGGCCTGGTTGCAGGGGAAGCGCGTCCTCGTGCTGGGATGTGGCGCACTGGGCGCGCCCATCGCCGAGCACTGCGTCCGGGCCGGCGTCAGTGCGCTCACGGTGGTCGACGACGGCACCGTCAAACCCGGCATCCTGGTGCGCCAGCCCTACTATGACGCCGACATCAGCCACGCCAAGGCTCGCCGGCTGGCCGACCGGCTCAGCGAGATCCGCCCGGACCTGAAGGTACAAGCGCTCGCCCGCAACGCCTTTCGCCTCTTCACCGGAGAACTGCAGGGTCCACCGGACTACGACCTCATCGTGGATGCATCGGCGAATACAGGCGTGCGCGCCGCGATCGAGAGTGCCCGCGCTGCATGCCGCGACGACTGGCCACCGCTGATCACCGGGCTCTTCGGCCACGACGCGCAGCGAGGCCTGGGCGTCCTATCTCGACCCGGTTCAACGGGTGGCGCACATGACATCCTGCGCAGGATCGCCATCGACGCCCGCGGCCATGCGTGCGCGACATGGCGTGACGTTGCCGACGACTTCTTCCCCGATCCTGCGCGCACGCAGATGTTCTTCCCCGAACCCGGATGTTCCGCACCCACTTTCACCGGTTCGGCGATCCAGACGGAAGCGCTGGCGTCAGCGCTGCTCTGGTCGTTGATCACGGAATTGGCCGACGAACTCACCGCCGAGCCGATGGAAGCCGCGGCGATCCGTTTGGCCGGCATTGGCGCTTCCGATGCTCGTGCGAGCCGGCTGAGCTGGCCCAACGACCATGTGCAGCGAGATCTCAACGGGCGCTACGAAGTTCGCGTGTCAGCGCGAGCACTGGCGGAGATGCGAGCCGAGACATGCAGGGGGCCCGAACGCGGGGACCGCAGGTCGAGACGGGCGGCATGCTCCTGGGAGCATTCGACGACGCGGTCGGCTGCGTCTACATCGACGCGACGTCGGGGCCGTCGCCCGACAGTGTCCTGTCGGCCGCGCATTTCGATCACGGCACGGTCGGTACTCAAGAGCTCGTCGCGCACCATCAGAAGCGCACCGCCCATCGCGTTGGCTTCGTCGGAATGTGGCACACCCACCCGTACGGGCAAGCCTACCCAAGCCCCACCGACGAGGCCGGAATCGGTTGGATCGTGTCGCCCGACGGCGCCGGTCGACGTGCGCTCATGCTCATCCTCGGCGGGACGGGCGAGCGCTGGAACGCCTGGCGCGAACAAGGCGACACGCCAGAGATCTACCTGCGGGTCGTTGACCGTCACGACGCCATTCAGCCTGCCATCAGACGGGCGGGGTCACCGGTCGTCCTGCCCACCGGCAGCTTTCCAGGCGGCTTCTACCACCCTGATCCCGGCTCGCCACCTCAATCAGCCTGGTGGCGCAGACTTTTCGGCGGAAAATCATGAGCGGCCTGCCGCGTATCGGCCTCGCGGTCTCGGGTGGCGGCTTCCGCGCCACCGCGTTCGGCTTGGGGTGCCTACGCGCGTTGCGCGACCTCGATTTGCTTCAATCTGTCCGCGTCGTCTCGGGTATCAGCGGCGGAAGCCTGTTAGCAGCCATGTGGGCGTACGGCCCGAGTGACTTCACCGAATTCGACGCATCCGTGGCAAGCATGCTTGGCACCAATCTGCAGTGCGAATTAGCCAGGAGAACCTTCACCCCGGCGGCGATCACCCGCAATCTCACCAGTCTCGCGGTCTCGGCGACCACGGGCCGGCCGCGCAGACACAACCGCACCGACAGCCTGGTTGCCGCCCTTAGCGCTCGAGAGTTCGGCCAGCGGACCATGAGCGAGGTGACGCACCCTGGCCTGGCCACCGTGATATCGGCGACCGACATGGCGTCGGGCAACGCCGTGCGCTTCGGCAGCGCAGCCAGTTCATGTTCTGCATACGGCGAAATCACCAATCCCGTAACGGTCGCCGAAGCCGTCGCCGCATCCGCTGCGTTCCCGGTACTGCTGCCCGCTCTGTGCCGCGACTTCCAATTCCGTGACAGCGCAGGCGCTCTCACCACCAGGACTGTGACGATGACCGACGG
>NZ_JAOPWB010000058.1 GCF_025965855.1 Mycobacterium sp.
GGGATCGGCGCACCGCCCGGGATGTTGTCGACCACCAGCCATTGGTTGCGCTTGACGTAGTCGTGGAACTCTTTGTGGTAGTTCGCAAAGCCGAGTTCGTAGTCGTCGCTCGCCAGGGCGAGCTCGCCGGCCAGGATGTAGGCGCCCAGCAGCGCGACGCTGGTGCCCTGGCCAGACAGCGGAGAACAGCAATACCCGGCGTCGCCGACCAGCGCCACCCTGCCCTTCGACCAGCGATCCATCTTGATCTGCGACATCTCGTCGAAGTAGAAGTCGGGCGCGCTCCGCATGTACTGCAGCAGTTGCGGCCGGACCCAGCCGTCGTCGGCCATCCGCCGTTCCAGCTCGGCGAACTGGGCCTCGGTGTCGCGGTAGTCGATCCGCAGGTCGGCCTCCATGAAACCCACCATGGCGCGGGCCTCGGTGTTGTTGCGGGCGCTGTAGACGCCCACCATTGTGTTGTCGCCGTAATGCCAGGTCTGCCAGTAGTCGAGGTCCAGGAAGTTGGGCACGGTGAAGATTGCCGCATAGGTGCCCAGGGGGTCGATGAATAGCTCCTCCGGGCCGAAGACCAGCCGGCGCACGTTGGAGTGCAAACCGTCGGCGCCGATCACCAGGTCGAAGCTGCGCGCGGCGGCGCGCTCGAAGGTCACCTTGACCGAGGTGCCGTCGTCCTCCAACGCGGCGATGCTGTCGTCGAAGATATATTCAGTGTCCAGTTGGGTTGCCTCGTAAAGCAATTCGACGAGGTCGTCACGCAGCAACTCGATGTCGGGGTTGGCGATGAGCCCACCGGTGGGCGTCGATTCGGTGTCGTCGGAGAGCTCGTTGCCGTCGCGGTCCACCACGGATGCGCCCCGGATCCGTGTTCTGCGATGGTCGGCGGCGGCCCGCAGCGTCATGCGTTCGAGCACCGTGAGCGCCGGACCCCGCACGTCGATGGCCTGACCGCCCGGCCGCAGGCCCGGGTAGCGCTCCACCATGGTGACCGAATAGCCCTGGCGGGCAAGCCAATACGCCGCCGTCGTGCCGGCCACGCTGGCACCCGAAACCAGAATATCGGTCACTTGAATCCTGCCAACCTCTTTGCCTTGCTGAAGATGTCGTCGAGCATCACGGGAGTCAACCTACCGGTGAACATATTTTGCTGGCTGGGGTGGTAGCAGCCGAGCAAACGCACTCCTGATCCCAGCTCCGCGACGACGCCGTGACCGAACCGCGGCTTGGGCGCTCCGGACACGCCCGGCAGCCGCAACGCGATCTGCCAGGCGAAGCCGCCCAGTGCCACGATGACCCGTACATGCTCGGACACCAGCCGCCATTCGGCGGCCAGCCAGGGCCAGCAGGTGTCCCGCTCCGCCGGGGTCGGGGCGTTGGCGGGGGGCGCGCAGCGGACCGGCGCGGCGATCCGAATCCCGTTGGGCTGCAACCCGTCCGCGGCATCGACGCTGGCCGGTTGGTTGACCAGCCCCGCGCGGAACAGCGCCGCGTACAACTGGTCGCCGGAGCGGTCGCCGGTGAACATCCGCCCGGTCCGGTTGGCGCCGTGCGCGGCGGGGGCCAGCCCGACGATCAGCAGCCGCGGCCGCTCGGACCCGAAGCCCGGCACCGGCCGCCCCCAGTACGGCTGGTCGGCGAAGGCCCGGCGTTTGGCAACGGCGACGTCCTCGCGCCAGGTGACCAGCCGCGGGCAGGCCCGGCACACGCTGATCGCGGCGTCCAGTTCGGGTATCGACCCGGCCTGGGCCGCCAGAGCGGCGACCTGGGTCGGGTCGGCGGCCACCGGCGTCTGCGGCGTGGCCGGATCGCGCGGCCATCCGCTACCGGGAGCGACCGGAGATCCGAACGCCTGGCCGGTATTTGGGTGGGCGAGCACATCAACATCCTGCATCAGTCGCAAAATTCGGTCGCCGTAAATACGGCGTTGGCATAAATTCAGCGGCGATATCCCATGAAAAGCAGCGGCCCAGCGTTTCTGATCCTGTTCGCCACGCTGATGGCGACGGCGGGTACCGGCATCTCGATCGTCGCGTTCCCGTGGCTGGCGTTGCAGCACCACAACAGCGCGCAGGACGCGTCGGCCGTGGCCCTGGCCATGACGCTACCGCTGGTGGTCTCCACGCTGGTCGCCGGCGCCGCGGTCGACTTTTTCGGGCGCCGCCGGGTGTCGCTGGTCTCCGATTCGCTGTCCGGCACGGCGGTGGCCGCCGTCCCGCTGATCGCCTGGTTCTTCGGTGCGGACGCGCTCAACCTGGCGGTGCTGGCCGTGTTGGCCTTCTTCGCGGCCGCTTTCGACCCGGCGGGGACGACGGCGCGGCAGTCGATGCTGCCGGAGGCTGCCGCCCGCGCCGGCTGGTCGCTGGACCGCACCAACAGCGTCTACGAGGCGATTCAGAACCTCGGGTTCATCGTGGGCCCGGGCATAGGCGGATTGATGATCGCCGCGGTCGGCGGCATCAACACGATGTGGATCACGGCTGGGTTGTTCGGGTTGTCCATCCTGGCAATCGGGGCGTTGCGGCTCGAGGGCACCGGCAAGCCCGAGCGCACGACCCTGCGCGACGGGTTGATGTCCGGCGTCGCCGAGGGATTGCGATTCGTCTGGAACCTGCGGGTGCTGCGCACGCTCGGGCTGATCGACCTGGTCGTCACCGCGCTGTACCTGCCGATGGAAAGCGTGCTGTTTCCCAAATACTTCAGCGACCGTCACCAGCCCGCGCAGCTGGGCTGGACATTGATGGCGCTCGGGGCCGGCGGCGTGGCGGGCGCCCTCGGCTACGCAGTGCTGTCGAAACACACGCGACGGCGCACGGCCGTGCTGACGGCGATGCTCACCTTCGGTGCGGCGACCGTCGGCATCGCGTTCCTGCCGCCGTTGCCGGTGATCTTGGTGCTGTGCGCGGTGACGGGCGTGGTCTACGGGCCGATCCAGCCGATCTACAACTACGTGATGCAGACCCGGGCCCCGCACCGGCTGCGCGGCCGGGTGGTCGGGGTGATGACCGGGCTGACCTACGCCGCGGGCCCGTTGGGCCTGCTGGTGGCCGGTCCGCTGACCGACGCGGCCGGGCTGAAGGTCACGTTCCTGGTGTTGGCGGTGCCGATCCTGTTGCTCGGCCTGGTCGCGTGCGGCCTGCCGTCGCTGCGCGAACTGGACCGCGCTTTGCCCGAGTTTGCTGGCGAAACCGGGGCATAGGATCGGGGCCGTGCACGCTGATGTCCTGGCCGAGTTGATCGCCGGCCTGCCCGACGGGATGGTCGTCACCGACCCGACCATCACCGAGGGCTATCGCCAGGATCGCGCCTTCGACCCGTCGGCGGGCAAGCCACTGGCCGTGGTCCGGCCGCGGCGCACCGAAGAGGTGCAGACCGTGCTGCGCTGGGCCTCCGCCCATCGGGTGCCGGTGGTGACCCGGGGAGCCGGCAGCGGCCTGTCCGGCGGGGCGACCGCGCTGGACGACGGCATCGTGCTGTCGACCGAGAAGATGCGCGACATCAACGTCGACCCCGTGACGCGCACCGCGGTATGCCAGCCGGGTCTGTTCAACGCGGAGGTGAAGAAGGCCGTCGCCTCGTACGGGCTGTGGTATCCGCCCGACCCGTCGTCGTTCGAGATCTGCAGCATCGGGGGCAACATCGCCACCAACGCCGGCGGGTTGTGCTGCGTGAAGTACGGCGTCACCACCGACTACGTGCTGGGCATGCAGGTGGTGCTGGCCAACGGCACCGCGGTGCGGCTGGGCGGCCCGCGGCTGAAGGACGTCGCGGGGCTTTCGCTGACCAAGCTGTTCGTCGGCAGCGAGGGCACGTTGGGCGTCATCACCGAGGTGACGCTGCGGCTGCTGCCCGCGCAAAATGTTTCCAGTGTCGTGGTGGCCACCTTCGCCTCGGTGGAGTCGGCGGTCGATGCGGTGCTCGGGGTCGCGGCACGACTTCGGCCCTCGATGCTGGAGTTCATGGATTCGGTGGCGATCAACGCCGTCGAGGACACCCTGCGCATGGACCTGGACCGCGGGGCGGCCGCCATGCTGGTGGCCGGTTCCGATGAAAGGGGACGCGCGGGATCCGATGACGCCGCGGTGATCGCCGCGGTGTTCGCGGAAAACGGTGCGACAGAGGTGTTTTCGACCGACGATCCCGACGAGGGCGAGGCGTTCGTGGCCGCCCGCCGGTTCTGCATCCCGGCGGTGGAGGCCAAGGGATCGTTGTTACTGGAGGACGTCGGGGTGCCGCTGCCGGCGCTGGGCGAGCTGGTCACCGGGATCGAGCGCATTGCCTTGGAACGCGATCTGATGATCTCGGTGATCGCGCATGCCGGCGACGGCAATACCCACCCGCTGATCGTCTACGACCCCGCCGACGCCGCGATGACCGAGCGCGCGCACCTCGCATTCGGCGACATCATGGACCTGGCTGTCGGCCTGGGCGGCACGATCACCGGTGAGCACGGCGTCGGCCGATTGAAGCGGCCGTGGCTGGACGGCTACCTCGGCCCCGAGGTGATGGAGCTGACCCAGCGCATCAAGCGGGCGTTGGACCCGCTCGGGATCCTGAACCCGGGCGCGGCGATCTAGTCTTGCGCCGAGTGTGAATCTGGCGACGCGTTCGCGTGTCGCGTCGTCAATTTCACACTCCGCGATTGGGGCCACGGCGCACGGGCTCAGAGCGCGAAGCGGTTGAGCACGTCGTAATTCCGCATCGGCGTGGCGTTGACCAGCCGCCACAGCAGCCGCACCGGCGCCGAGGGTATGCGTTGGTAGAGCGCCCCCGCCGGGGACTGCTCGAGGAAGCGCAGCCGCGGGTTCCATTGCTCGATTTCGCGGGCATCGCGGATGCCCCACTTGGTGATGCCCTTGGTGAACACCTTGGACAGCCGCGGCCCCATCGGCGCCACGGTGTCGAAGACGAGCTCGCCACCGCCGAACCGATCGGTGACGCGCTGCAGCAGCGCACGCACCTCGGGCTCGGTGAGGTACATGACCAGTCCTTCGGCGACCATCAGCGTCGGGCGATCGGTGGGTATCTCGTCGAGCCACGCCTCGTCGGTCACCGACGAGCCGAGCATCCGGTAGCCGTCGCGGTCGTCGTACAGCTTGCGCCGCAAGGCAATGACGTCCGGTTGATCGACGTCGAACCACCGCACGGTTTCCGGTGGACGGAGCCGGAACGCCCTGGTGTCCATGCCGCACCCGAGGTGTAGCACGACGGCGTCCGGGTGGCGGCGCAGGAAGTCGACGCTCCAGTCGTCGAGCTGTTTGGCGCGCATGGTGACCATGTACTGGTTGAACGCGGGGCGCATGGCGCGACGCATGCGAGCCCAGTCGTATTCGATGCGGTCCACCGCCTCGGCGGCCGCCTTGTCGTCGAGAATCGGTGCCGGCGAACGGCTTTCGTACGCCCTCAGGTACAGCGTGCACAGGTTGGTCCATTCCACCGACCCCCACGGCACGTCGCTGAAGTCGACTTTGTCCGCCCGAGTCACGGCTGCCTCCTTGTCGCCCGGTATTCGGTCCACATCCGCATGAGCTGGTCGCGATAGTCCCGGGTGCAGAATTCGCAGAAGTCGCGGAAGTCCTCGACACGCTCCCGCTGTTCGGAGCGTTCCTCACCCGACACGGACAGAGCGAACTCGGCGGGCTCGATGCCCAGACGCATCAGCGACAGCTGCGTTTCCAGGACGCTGGTGAATCCGCCCGGTGTGACCCGGTAGAGGTGCTGGCGGTTCGGGCTCGGCAACCGCTCGACCATGCCGCCCTCCAGCAGCTGGCGGGCGACGGTACTGATCGAGGCCTTGCTCACCGAGAGCGCGTCGGCCAGCTGGGTCAACGACTGCGGCGGCGGATCACAGATCAGCAGCCACCCGTATGCCCGGCCCATGGTGCGGGTGGCGCCGAGGAGCTCGAAGAACAGCCCTATGCGGTCGACGAACTCGGCCTCTTCCGGCGACATCAGCTTTCCTCTTGTTTATTCAGTACGAACTTGTCGATTCTCAAAATGCGTGTCATTTTCCGGCCGGCTGACCTGGGGTGATGGTGCACGTCTCACGCCGTGTCATCTGCAATCTGTCTCAGATGCATGTCATTTTCCGCGCGTGAACCGCCCCGGGATGTCCGGAGACTCCACTTCTTGGGAAGGTTGGAGTCATGTCAGGTGGTTCGTCGAGGAGGTATCCGCAGGAGCTGCGTGAACGGGCGGTTCGGATGGTCGCCGAGATCAGCGGTCAGCATGATTCGGAGTGGGCGGCGATTAGTGAGGTCGCCCGCCTACTCGGTGTGGGCGCGGCCGAGACGGTGCGCAAGTGGGTGCGCCAGGGCCAGGTCGATGTCGGCGCACGGCCAGGGATCACGACTGAAGAGTCCGCCGAGCTGAAGCGATTGCAGCGAGAGAACGCTGAATTACTAAGGGCTAACGCGATTTTGAAGACGGCGTCGGCTTTTTTCGCGGCCGAGCTCGACCGGCCAGCACACTAATCACCCGGTTCGTCGCCGATCATCAGGGCCATCGCGACGGTCCTGATGGTCTGCGCTGGGGTGTCGAGTCGATCTAATGCACACAACTGACCGAGCTGGGCGTGCCGATCGCCCCATCGACCTACTACGACCAGGTCAACCGTGAACCCAGCCGCCGCCAGCTGCGCGACGAGGAGCTTAAGCCGCACATCCAACGCATCCACGCGGCCAACTACGGGGTCTATGGCGCCCGCAAGGTGTGGCTCGCGCTCAACCGTGAGGGCATCCCAGTAGCACGGTGCACTGTCGAGCGGCTGATGATCCAACTCGGCCTGACTGGAGCGGTTCGCGGCAAGACCAAACGCACCACCATCGCCGACCCGGCAGCAGCTCGCCCTGCTGACCTGGTGAGCCGCCAGTTTGGACCGCCCGCGCCCAATCGGCTGTGGGTCGCCGACCTGACTTACGTGTCCACCTGGTCGGGGTTTGCCTACGTGGCCTTCGTCATCGACGCCTACGCACGGCGGATCCTGAGCTGGCGGGTCGCCTCAACGATGGCGACCTCAATAGTGCTCGACGCGATCGAGCACGCCATCTGGACCCGTCAACAAGACGGCATCTTCGATTTGAAAGATGTTATCCACCATACTGATAGAGGATCTCAATGCGGATTCAATCGGTGGTCGCAACACCGGCCTGGTGAAGCGAGTGTAGGTGTTCGGTGAAGGCCTCCGCAGGGGTGCGCCACCCGAGGGTTTTGCGTGGTCGGGTGTTGAGCGTGTGGGCGATCGCGGCGATGTCGTCTGCGTTCCAACGGGACAGGTCGGTGCCCTTCGGAAAATATTGGCGCAACAGGCCATTGGTGTTTTCGTTGGTACCGCGCTGCCAGGGACTCTTGGGATCGGCGAAGTACACCTTGACACCGGAGGCAATCGAGAACTGGGCGTGAGCTGACAACTCCTTGCCCCGGTCCCAGGTCACCGACCGCCGTAACTCCGCGGGCAGTGTGGTGATGGTTTGGGCCAGGGCAGTGGCCATCGTGAGGGCACCGTAGCCGGCCAGAGCTGGCCCGTTCTTGGTCCGCGGAATCACCCCATAGCCGTCCTCGCGCGGGAGATGTATCAGCATCGTGAACCGGCTGCTGCGCTCCACCAGGGTGCCGATCGCGCTGCGCTGCAACCCAATCAGAAGATCGCCCTCCCAATGACCCGGCACGGCGCGATCGGCGGCCTCCGGCGGACGTTGGCTGATCAACGTCTCTGGGGTGACATGGGCCCACGCCTGTTGCCGGGTCCGCGCCCGCGGCACCCGCAACGCCCGGCCGCGACGCAGGCAGCTGGCCAGATCCCGCTTGAGCGCGCCGCGGGTTTCGACATACAGCGCCTGGTAGATGGCCTCGTGGCTGATCCGCATGGTCTCATCATCGGGGAAATCCACGGGCAACCGGCGAGCGATCTGTTCGGGACTCCACGCCGTCACCCAGGCCCGATCACCACGGTGGGGCTTGTTGCGGCCCTTCCACGGCATGCCGGCAGGACCGACCACGACCTGGCCGTCAGCACCGCGAACGATCCCCGACAGCTTGTCCTGGACGTAGCAGCGCAGCCGGTCGTTGGTGACCAGCTTGGCCGTCTTCGGGCGGCGGGCTCGTCGTTCGGCATGCCACTGAGCGGTCGAGGCCTTGTAGTCGAGTCGATAGGTGCGTGTGGAGGCGTTGCGGCGCAGCTCACGCGGGATCGTCGACGGCGCCCTGCCCAGTCTCCTGGCAATCTCGCGGACTCCCGCGCCCTGGGCACGCCACAACGCAACGTTTTCACGCTCATCCGAGGACAGGTAGCGACCCGAAACAGTCTCTGGCAATTGTGGATTCACGCCGCCAGCATGGCGGAACCACCGAAACCCGACCGGCGACGACACGCCGGCTTCGGCCGCAGCGCCCTCGGTCATCGCCCCCGCAGCAATGGCCGCCCAGAACCTGACCCTGTCCTGGCGCCAGGCCACCGTCGGCCGCCCCGGCGACGGAATCTGCCCCCGATAGCCACGAACCTCCAACTGCCGCTTCCCATACGCCATCACACACCTCCGAAGAATCGAGGTGTTGCGTCGACCAGTTGAATCCGCCCAGTACACCTCGATCCGGTTCACTGAACGGCTCGCCGAAGCCGGCATCCAGCCATCGGTCGGCGCGGCCGGCAGCTCCTACGACTGGGCCGAGACGATCAATGGGTTGTACAAGACCGAGTTGATCAAGCCCCGCAAGCCCTGGCGCACCATCGAGGAAGTCGAACTGGCCACCGCCGAATGGGTCGACTGGTTCAACCACCGCCGCCTCTACGAATACTGCGGCGACGTCCCACCTGTCGATCTAGAGGCTGCCTATTACGCTCAACATCGGAGACCAGCCGCCGGCTGAGTCCCTACATCAGAAAGTCTCCGGACATCCCGGGGCGGTTCACAGAGCGTCACGAGATGACACTCATTTTGAGAATCGCAGTCATCATCCCCCCAGTCATCAGTTGGTCGGTCGACTGTTGATCGACGTCGGTGTGCCCTCACGCGTCATTATCTCGGCGGTGGCCAACGATGTCATCGAGCTGGCCAACGACCAACTGCCGGCGCGGACAGGACTCGAGACCGCCTTCGATAATGCTGAAGGCAGGTGGACGCTCGCGCGCCTCACGGGCGCCGTCATCGACCCTGACCGTTCGTTGGCGGAAGTCGGCAGGCGGATTGACGAGGTTTCGTCTTGTTCTCGCAGTTCTCAGCGGGCTTGTGCACCAGCCGTATCGGCCCGTGATGCCCGGGTCCGTCACCATTGGTCGGCAAGGATGTGAGGCGGCAAACCAGCCGGCGATATCGCGTTCTGTTCGAACATCGCCGCCGGGCCCTGAACAGGTACATGCGAATTGCCCGGGGGTC
>NZ_JAOPWB010000072.1 GCF_025965855.1 Mycobacterium sp.
CCGGCGACCACGACGGCTGCGGCCCCGCCGCCGCCGGCGAGCACGGCCCCGGCCGGCCCGCGTCAGGTGACCTATTCGGTGACCGGCACCAAGGCGCCGGGCGACATCATTTCGGTGACCTACGTCGACGCGTCCGGTCGATCACGCACCCAGCACAACGTGTACATCCCGTGGTCGATGACCGTGACACCGATCTCGACGTCCGACGTCGGATCGGTCCAGGCTTCCAGCCTTTTCCGGGTCAGCAGGCTCAATTGCTCGATCACCACCAGCGACGGAACGGTGCTGTCGTCGAACACCAGCGACGCACCGCAGACGAACTGCTGATGGTCAGCAGGTATTCCGCCTATCGGCGCGGTTCGGACACCATTCCGCCGGACATCATCGATCGCATACTGGTCGGCGCGTGCGCCGTCGTCTGGTTGGTGTTGCTGGGAGTGAGCGTGGCCGCGGCCGTCGCGCTGGTGGATCTGGGCCGGGGCTACCACACGATGGCCGGGGGCTCGCACACCTCGTGGGTGCTGTACGCCGTCATCATCGTTTCCGCGCTGATCATCGCCGGAGCGATCCCCGTGCTGTTGCGGGCCCGCCGCATGGGCCTGATCGAGCCGGCAACCCGGCCGGCGACGGCGCGCGCGCCGAACCGGCCCCCGGTGCGCCTCATGGCGCCCGCGCCGCGCACCGCGGCCGAGCGGGCCCGCCAGCCGAGGGTGCAAGCCGCGGAGCGGCCCGCCGAGTGGTCCGGAGCGGCTGTGGACCGGATTTGGTTGCGCGGCACCGTCCTACTGACCAGCACGATGGGTGCCGCACTGATCGCGGCGGCGGCGGCGACGTACCTGATGGCCGTCGGTCACGACGGCCCGTCCTGGGTGGCCTACGGGCTGGCCGGGGCCATCAGCGCGGCGATGCCGGCAGTCGAATGGCTGCACATCCGCCAGCTGCGCCGCATCGTCGACACCCGCTAGCAGCTCGTTAGCCGCCCGCACTCACGGCCTCGCGACACTTAAACGTGTGCGACGACACGCCGGAACATGTTGCAGCGGTTTAAGTCTCGTGGATCCCTGCGGCGCGGCGCGACGTCTTTCGTTTATGGACGACGTATTCAGAGGCAGCGAGGCGGTGCGCCGGGGGAGGCTGAGCCCGTATCAGCTGCGAACCGAATTCCGGGCGATCTATCCCGACGTATACCTGGCGGATTACGCGGCGCCGTCGCTTCGACGGCGTTCTCACGCGGCCTGGCTGTGGTCGGACCGACGCGGCGTCCTAGCCGGACTTGCGGCAGCAGCGCTGCATGGCGCGGAGTGGATTGACGACGACGAGTCCATCGAGCTGATTTGGCGTAACCCGCATTCCCCCATCGGGGTAATCACCCGTAATCAACGCCTTGAGCCCGACGAGGTCACCCGTGTCGCGGGACTGCCGGTGACCACCGTCGCGCGGACGGCGTTCGACCTGGCACGACAACTGCCCACCGGCGAGGCGGTGGCGCGGCTCGACGCGCTGATGCGCGCGACCCCGTTCGCCGCGGAGGAAGTATTGCTCCTTGCCAAGCGATACCCGGGCACGCGCGGCCTGCGCAGGCTGCGTGCGGCACTTCCCCTTGTGGATCCTGGCGCCGCATCGCCGAAGGAGACGTGGCTGCGCTTGCTGTTGATCGATGCCGGCCTGCCCGTTCCCACCACGCAGATACCGGTCAATGAAAACTGGCGACTGGTCGGCGTGCTCGATATGGGTTGGGAGAAGTACAAGGTGGCGGCCGAGTATGACGGCGACCAACACCGCACCGACCGCCGCCAGTATGTCCGAGACCAGAGGCGGCTGCGCAAGCTTGCAGAACTTGGCTGGATCGTCATCCGAGTGATCGCTGAGGATAGGCCCGAGCACGTCGTGCGACGCGTGCGTGCCGCGCTCCTCCGTCGGGGATGCCGCGAAACTTAAACCGCGGCTACGTTTTTCGGCGTGTCGTGTGCGTGGTGCGAGTGTCGCGAAACTGAGCGGCGCCGCTAGTGCTCGCTGCCGTGCTCGCCGTTCGAACCGACGACGGTGTCCTGGTGTTCGCGCAGCGCGGTCAGGGAGCGTTGCTCGGCGGAGTGCGCCGCCTCGCGCAGCGCGGTGTCCTCGGGCGCCGGATCGGGCAACAAGAAGCTGCCGCTACCCGGTGCGCCGGCCGAGCCCAGCTTGTTCATCCGCTTGGGAAGGGCCGCGCCCTGGTATTCCAGCGGAATCGGGTGGCCGTGGTCGTCGACGGGGCCAAGCGGCTGGTGCAGCTCGATGTAGGCACCTTGCGGCAGCCGCTTGATGATGCCGGTCTCGACGCCGTGCTCGAGCACGTCGCGGTCGCTGCGCTGCAGCCCGATGCACCACCGGTAGGCGATCAAGTAGACGAACGGCGGCAGGATCACCATCCCGATGCGCCCGATCCACGTCGTTGCGTTGAGCGAGATGTGGAACTTGAACGCGATGATGTCGTTCATCGCGGCGAGGGTCAGCACCATGTAGAAGGCGATCGCCATGGCCCCGATCGAGGTGCGCACCGGAACGTCCCGCGGCCGCTGCAGCAAATTGTGGTGCGCGTAGTCGCCGGAGAACCGTTTCTCCAGGAATGGGTAGATGATCAGCAGGATGAAGACCACGCCCATGAGCAGCGCGACCCACACCGCGGCCGGGATGGTGTGGTGCCAGAAGTAAAACTCCCACGGCGGCCAGATACGGGCCAGGCCCTCCGTCCACATCATGTAGAAGTCCGGCTGCGAGCCAGCCGAAACCTGAGATGGCTTGTATGGACCCAGGTTCCAGATCGGGTTGATCTGCAGCAGGCCGCCCATCAGGCCCAGCACGCCGACGATGGCCGCGAAGAACGCGCCGGACTTGACCGCGAAGATCGGCATCACTCGCACGCCGACCACGTTGTGCTCGGTGCGGCCGGGGCCGGGGAACTGGGTGTGCTTCTGGAACCACACCAGCGCCAGGTGAAGCCCGATCAGGGCCAGGATGATCCCCGGCAGCAGCAAAATGTGCAGCGCGTAGAGCCGGGGGATCAGGATGGTGCCGGGGAAGTCGCCGCCGAACAGCGCCCAGTGCAGCCAGGTGCCGATCACCGGCATGCCCAGCGTGATCGACGACAGCGCGGCGCGCAGGCCGATGCCCGACAGCAGGTCGTCGGGCAGCGAATAGCCGAAGTAGCCCTCGAACATGGAAAGGATCAGCAGCAGCGAACCGATGACCCAGTTGGCCTCGCGGGGCCGCCGGAACGCTCCGGTGAAGAAGATGCGCGCCATGTGCACCATGATCGCCGCGGAGAACATCAAGGCGGCCCAGTGGTGGATCTGGCGGACGAACAGACCGCCCCGGACCTCGAACGAGATGTCCAGCGCCGATTGGTAGGCGCGCGACATCTCGACGCCGCGCAGCGGTTGGTAGACGCCGTTGTAGGTGACGTCGACCATGGACGGGTCGAAGAACAGCGTCAGGTACACGCCGGTGATCAGCAGGACGATGAAGCTGTACAACGCGATCTCGCCCAGCAGGAACGACCAGTGGGTGGGGAAGACCTTGTTGAGCTGTCTGCGCACCGCCGCCGCCGGGTGGTAGCGCGTGTCGATGTCCTCGGCTTGGCGGGCCAGGACGTCACCGATCTTCGGGGGACTCAGTTTCGGACTCATGATGTCGTCCTCTCCCAGAATGCCGGACCGACGGGCTCGATGAAGTCACCGTTGGCGACCAGATACCCGTTGGAGTCGATGGTGATCGGCAATTGCGCCAGCGCACGCGCCGCGGGGCCGAATATCGGCTTGGCGAAATGCAGTGCGTCGAACTGCGATTGGTGACACGGGCACAGGATTCGGTAGGACTGCTCCTCATACAGCGATGACGGGCAACCCAGATGCGAGCAGACCTTGGTGTAGGCGAAGAACGCGCCCCAGTTGAAGCTCTCCTGGCCCTGGCGCTTGACCATCCGCGGCAGGTCGGTGGGCCGGATGCGGATCAGCATCACCGGATTGCGGATGCCCATCTTGATCGCGCTCAGCTTCTCGTGTGATTCGGCGGTGGTGCCGTCGCCGTCGGACTCGCGCCACGGGAAGACGGTCTCCATGCCGCCGGCGTCCATGTCCTCGGGGCGCAGCTTCACGAACGGCGCTCCCGAGGGCGAACCGGTGGATCGCGCCAGGAAGATCGTTTCGCCGTGGTAGCGCGGTGTCCAGCCCGACGTCCACAGCTCGGCCTTCATGCCGTCGGCGGTGGGTACGACGGGCTTCCACGGGTTCTTGATCAGGCCGCCGGCAAACGCGACCAGGGTGCCCAGGCCGAACGCGCCCAGCCCTAGCCCCAGCGACAGTCCAACCAGCTTGCGCCGGCCGATCGTCGAACTCTGGTATGCGTCGGCCAGGTTCGCCACGACCGTCTTGCGGTCGATCTCACGCGAGGCGCCGTCATGGCGTTGCTGAATCGAAATCTCTTCGGGGATAAACCTTTTCTGATAGAGCACTGCACCGATCGCGATGCAGAGTACGGACATCCCGAAGGTAAAGCCGTACAACGGGGTGGCCAGCGAGTACAGGAAGTTGCCCGCGGCCTCCCTGGGCCTGTATTCCCACGGCCAGAACAGGAAGACCACCAGCAACGCCAGCCCGAACCCGCCGCCCAGCAAAAGCCAGCGCGCCACGGAGTGCTCGGCGCGCTTCTCGGCCTTGGTGCCCTCGACCGGCCAGCGGGGCTCCTTGAAGACGGTCTCGACGCCGTCGAGCTTGCCGCCCAGCGCCACCAGCTCCTGCTGCGACATCGTGTCCAGCGCCGCCTCGTCGGGCTCGCGCGCGCCGACGCCCTGAGAGGTTCCGCCGGTGTCCGAGCCGCGCACGTCGTCAGTCATTTTCGCGCCGCTCCTCTTTCATCGCTTCGTCCCCCGCAAGCGGGCGGTACCCCCACTGCATCGTCGTCGGCGCGGCTCATGATGATCGCGCCCCAATCCACAGTGCCAGCCCGATGGCGGCCACCATCCCGATGATCCACATGGCCATGCCCTCGGGCGCGGGTCCGAATCCGCCGAGACCGTAGCCGCCCGGCTGCCGTTCTTCGTTGACCGTCTTGACGTAGCCGATGATGTCCTTCTTGGCGTCGAAGGAGAGCTGGCGGTCGGAGAACTTCGGCATGTTCTGGGGGCCGGTCAGCATCGCGGTCAGGATCTGCTGCTCGTTGGCGGGACCCAGGTCGGGCGCGTACTTGCCGGACGACAGTGCCCCGCCCTTTCCGGTGAAGTTGTGGCACGACGAGCAGTTGAGCCGGAACAGGTCGCCGCCGCGGCCCAGGTCGTCGCCGCGCAGCGAGCGCATCGCGATGCTGCCGTCGGGGTTGCGCACGACGGTGGGGCCGCCGCCGTTGGCCTGCACGTAGGCGCCGATCGCGTCGATCTGAGCCTCGTCGAAGATCGGCTCCTTCCGCGGCGCCTGGGCCTCGCCGCGCATGGCGGGCATCCGGCCGGTGGACACCTGGAAGTAGACGGCCGCCTCGCCGACCCCGATCAGGCTCGGCCCGTGGTCGGTCACGCCCTGCAGGTTGGCGCCGTGGCACGACACGCAGGACATGTCGAACAGCTGCTTGCCGTTGCGCAGCAGCGCCGACGACGACTCGTCGGCGACCGCCACCTGCGGGGTGGGGGTCAGCACGGCGGCCAGGCCGCCGGCGACGGTCAGCGCGATCAGCAGCAGTAGGCCGCCCGACAGCCGGCGCCGCAGACGCCGTCGCGAGCGATCACTCTGCCCCTGTCGCGGCTGACCCCGCCGGGCACCGTTTCGGGTAGACCCCAGTTTCTTCAACCGAGCACTCCTGTCCGTCTAGCGCCGGCTCATCGGATGAAATAGATCACGGTGAACAGCGCGATCCAGACGATGTCGACGAAATGCCAGTAGTAGGAGACGACGATGCTGGCCGTCGCCTGCGCCGGCGTGAACTTGCTCATCGCGGTGCGGGCCAGCAGGAAAATGAAGGCGATCAGGCCGCCGGTGACGTGCAGGCCGTGGAAGCCGGTCGCCAGGTAGAACACGGTGCCGTAGGCGCTGCCCGGGATGGTCGTCCCGTGCGACATCAGGTGGTAGTACTCGTACACCTGGCCCAGGACGAAGAACAGGCCCATCAGGAACGTGAGCACATACCAGCGGCGCAGCCCGAAGACGTCGCCGCGCTCGGCCGCGAACACGCCCATCTGACACGTGAACGACGACGCGATCAGCACGAGCGTCACCGGGACGGCCTGGTAGAGGTTCAGCTCGGTCGGCGGCGGGGGCCATTTCCCGCCGGCCTGCGCCCGCGCCGTGAAATACATCGCGAACAGGCCAGCAAAGAACATGAGTTCGCTGGAAAGCCAAACTATGGTGCCGACGGCGACCATGTTGGGCCGGTTCAGCGAATGCACTCGCGACGTGATCGCAGTACCCGAGGTCCCCACAGCGCTGGTCACATCCGCAAGTATGACGCTTTGTAGTTGTCGAACTCTACCCGGGTCGGAAATTTCGCTAATCGGCGTTTCACGCGCCCCGACCGGCGCGCTTCCGGCAACTGTTGGGGGCCGGGTGATCCTCGTGGGACCATCGGCGCGTGACCGCGTCATCCGAAGCCGCGTCCCCCCGGCGTCCTCCCGGGGAAGCGCGGTCGTGGTCGCAGGTCCTCGGCAGCCTGACGGGCGGGCAGGAACTGGCGCGGGGCCAGGCCGGCTGGGCGATGGACCAGATCATGTCCGGCGACGCCAGCCCGGCCCAGATCGCGGCCTTCGCGGTGGCGTTGACGATGAAGGTACCCACCGCGGCCGAGGTGAGGGAGCTGGCCGACGTCATGCTGAGCCACGCCCGCCCGATGCCTTCGAGCGGGATCCCCGAAGACGCCGTCGACATCGTCGGTACGGGCGGCGACGGCGTCAACACAGTCAACCTGTCCACTATGGCGGCGATCGTGGTTGCGGCCGCGGGGGTGCCGGTGGTCAAGCACGGCAACCGGGCGGCGTCGTCGCTGTCGGGGGGCGCCGACACGCTCGAGGCGCTCGGGGTGTGCATCGACTCGGAACCCGACGAGGTCGCGCGCAGCCTCGGCGAAGTCGGGATCGGCTTCTGCTTCGCGCCGCTGTTTCACCCGTCGTATCGGCACACATCCGCGGTGCGCCGCGAGATTGGGGTGCCCACGGTGTTCAATCTCCTTGGGCCGCTTACCAATCCGGCGAGGCCGCGGGCGGGTTTGATCGGCTGCGCGTTCGCGGACCTGGCCGAGGTGATGGCCGGAGTGTTCGCGGCGCGCGGGTCCAGCGTGCTGGTGGTGCACGGGGACGACGGGCTCGACGAGCTGACCACCACCACCACGAGCACGATCTGGCGGGTGCAGGCCGGCACTGTGGACCGGCTGACGTTCGATCCGGCCGGATTCGGGTTCGCCCGGGCCGACCTGCACGACCTGTTGGGCGGTGACGCGCAAGCCAACGCCGCCGAGGCGCGCGCGGTGCTGGGCGGCGCCAAGGGCGCTGTCCGGGACGCCGTCGTGCTCAACGCCGCCGGGGCGATCGTCGCCCACGCCGGCCTATCCAGCCGCGCTGAATGGTTGCCCGCGTGGGAGGACGGGCTGCGCCGCGCCCGCGCGGCCATCGACTCCGGGGCGGCCGAACAGCTGCTCGCGCGATGGGTGCGGTTCGGCCAGCAGCTCTGAATCCCGCGTGGCTTGCTCGCCGGCCAGCCGCGCCGAGCGGGCCAACGCCGCCCACGCCGACCAGGCGCCGGCCGACCGCAGCGGCGAGGCCCATCCCTCGTCTGAGGCGTCCGAGACCCGGACGATGCGCACCCCGGGTGCGGTCAGCCAGCGCGCGATCAGCGCGGTCTCCTCGACGAGCGCGCCGCCGAGCGGGGCCGCCGCTCGGAGGATCGCCTGTGCGCCAGCGTGAATGGCGTCGACCACCGGCATCGGGGGCACCCCGCGTTTGGCCGTGCCGGCCGCCGCGAGCTGGCCGTAGCGGATGACGGCGAGCTGGTAGCCGCCCTGGCCATCGGGTGCGGCGGCGATCAGCTCGGGCAGCGCGGCCAGAGCCCGCAGCCGCTGGCCGCGCCACAGCGTCTCGATGGCGGCGGCGGTGCGGTCGCGCAGCCGCGCGGCGCTCTCGAAGCGACGTTGCTGGGCAAGCAAGGTGACCTGGTGCACGGCGTCGGCCAGGGCGCCGTCGTCGAGCCCGTCGATCAGCGCCGCGACCCGCGCCACGGCCGCCGCGTACTGGGTGGCCGTGACGCCGCGCCGCGCCGGGCAGGGCGACACCTCGGCCTCGGGACAGGCCGGCCCGTGCAAGGCCGAACGTCCGATCCGCGCGGTGCACGTCCGGGCGCCGGTGAACCGCGCCAGCACGGCGGCCGTCTCGGCGGCGTCCGTGCGGGACCGAAACGGGCCGACGGCGCGGTTGTGCCGCGGCGCCCGCACCGCCGCCAGCCGCGGAAACGCCTCATCGGTGAGCGCCAGCCACCACCACCGCTGCGGGAACCTCGATCGCCGGTTGTACGGCGGGGCGTGCGCGGCCAGCATCCGCAGCTCTCGCACGCCGGCCTCCAGCGCATGCGCGCACTCGACGTGGTCGACGGCGCCGGCCAGCGTGACCATCTCCTTCATGCGGCCGCGCGGATCGGCGCCGGTGAAGTACTGGCCCACCCGCCGCCGCAGGTCGACGGCGGTCCCGACGTAGAGCACCTCGCCCGCCGGTCCGCGGAACAGGTAGACCCCGGGCCGGTGCGGAAGGCCTTCCGCGAGCACCTTTTTGCGGCGCTGGGCCGGGGTCACGTCGGGCAGGTACGAGCGCAGGTCCGCGTAGGTGTGCACGCCCTGGTTGCCGACCCGCTCGATGAGGGCGTGCAACACGTCGACGGTGGCGCGGGCGTCGTCGAGGGCGCGGTGGGTCGGCTGGGTGGCCACGGCGAACAGCCGCGCCAGGGCGGCGAGCCGCACGCTGGGGGCTTCCTCGCGACCGAGGACCCGGCGGGCCAGGCGGACCGTGCACAGCACCGGCGGCCGGGGCCAGGGGATTGCGCATCGCTGCGCGGCGGCGCGCAGGAACCCGACGTCGAACCCGGCGTTGTGGGCGACGAGCACCGCACCGCCGGCGAACTCGAAGAACATCGGCAGCACGGCGTCGATGGTCGGGGCGTCGCACACCATCGCCGTGGTGATGCCGGTGAGCTGCACGATTTGGGGCGGGATGCTGCGCTGGGGGTCGACCAGGGTGGCGAACTCGCCGAGCACGACGCCGCCGCGGACCTTGACCGCCCCGATCTCGGTGATGGCATCGCACGGCGCGCCGTCGGCGCTTTTGGTGCGTCCGCCGGTGGTCTCCAGGTCCACCACCACGAAAGTGGTTTCGCGCAAGGGGAGTTCCTCAATGGGGGAGAACCGGGAGGCGGCCGGGTCCCAGCGTGGGCCCAAGTCGGCGAAACTCAGCTGAGTCGCACCGCTCGCACCCATGGCCGCGACGTTAGGCATGTCCACCGACAGCTGCGGGGTTCCCACGCCGGGCGGGACGCACCGGGTCATCGATGTCGGTGCCCACGGTTACCGTTCGGGTGCAGGCGCGACTCAGCGTTCGCAACGCCAGACCGAGAGGGCACCCGATGGCATACGGCAACGGCACAAAGCCACCCGACCCGACCGCCGCCGCCGCCGAGGCGCCGGTGGTGATCGATTGCGACGACTGCGCGGTACGTGGCCCCGGATGTCGCGACTGCGTGGTCAGCGTGTTACTCGGGGTCCCGCAGACGTTGTTGCAGGACGAGCGGGCCGCGCTCGAAGTGCTCGCCGAGGTCGGACTCGCGCCGCGGTTGCGGCTGGTGCCGATTCATCGCGACCGAGGGTCCGGTGTAGCCTAATTGCCTTGTGCGCCAAAAACGCTGGACCATCTTAGGGAATTGCCATCATTCACAAGCTAATGACAGAAATCTATCTGATTTCTTAACGGTCCCGCTTGGACAAACGTCGATATCGTTTCGTAACCTGTTTGAGACCTAAACTCGTCCGACGGCGCTCCGGCAGTGCCAGTCGCAGGCCGTTTAAGGATGCAATTTTGAGCTTCGCTTTTAGGTACCCGTTTGCGCGTGTCATTACACGCTCTGCTCTAGGTACGTTAGCGGGCTTGACCCTCTTCGCGGGGGTTTTTGCCGCGAACTCCGTGGCCGATCCAGCCGAGGACGCGCTGGCCAAACTCAACCAGCTGTCCCGCCAGGCCGAGCAGACCACCGAGGCGATGCACAGCGCCCAGCTCGACCTGAACGACAAGTTGGCGGCCCAGCAGGCGGCGGAGAAGAAGCACACCGGTGACCAGGCCGCCATGGATTCGGCCAAGGCACGCCTGGCCGCCTTCCAAGGCGCTGTCAACAAGCTGGCCGCCGCGCAGTACATGGGCGGCCGCGTCGACGGCATGGAGGCCATGCTGACCGCGGGTTCGCCCCAGGGCCTGATCGACAAGCTGGCCGTGCAGCGGCTGATGGCGACCCAGATGCGCACCCAGATGTCGAATTACCGCGTCGCCGGTGAGCAGGCCGCCAAAGCCGAGCAGGCATCCGCCAAGTCCGCCGCCGACGCGAAGAGCGCGGCCGAACAGGCCGCCGCGGTCCGGGCGAGCCTGCAGTCCAAGCAGAGCCAGTTGCAGGTACAGATCGCCGTCGTCAAGTCGCAGTACGTGTCCCTGACGCCGGAGCAGCGCACCGCGCTCGCCGACCCCGGGCAGGCCCCGGCGGCCGCCCCGGCGCCCGGCGCACC
>NZ_JAOPWB010000106.1 GCF_025965855.1 Mycobacterium sp.
ACCACCGACGCTTGATCGGCGAGTCGGAGCAGATGGTGTCCGCTGTCGGATTCCAGCCGGATAACCTCCGCGGAGACCATGATCCGCGCGCCAAACTTGCCGGCCTGCAGGACGGCCCGTTCGGCCAGGTCGGCACCCGAGATTCCGCCCGGGAATCCGAGGTAGTTCTCGATTCTCGATGACGTCCCGGCCTGCCCGCCGGTTGCGATCCGCTCCATGGCCGCGGTGCTCAGACCGTCCGAGGAGCCGTACACCGCCGCGCCCAGCCCGGCCGGACCAGCGCCCACCACAACGACGTCGGATTCAGCGGGCACTGTGTCGGGCACCGGCAGCCCGACCCGGCGGGCCAGCTCGGTGTTGGTCGGGTTGCGCAGCACCTCACCGCCCCAGATCACCACCGGGGTGTCTTGCGGCGATACTCCGAACCGCTGCAGCAGCCGCTCGGCGCGCTTGTCACGTTCCAGGTCAATCCATCTGTGCGGTAACCGGTTTCGCGCAGCGAATTCTCGCAGCCGCACGGTATCGGGGTCATAGCAGGAACCGATGATCCGAAATCCGGTTCCTTCCTGGATGAGCAGCGAGCGGCGTAACAGGTACGCGCGCAGGATGAGGTCACTGAGCACCGGATCGTGGCCGACCAGGGCCCGCACCCGCTCGGTCGGTACCACGAGTACTTCGCCCGGTTCGACCACTTCGGCGGTGTAGAACGCGGCTTGACCTTCGAGGTCGCCCAGCTCCCCGAGGAACCGCCTGGGGCCATGTACCCGGATCACGTGCCGATTGCGCGCGTCGTCGGTAATGGTGACGGCGACCTTGCCGGACAGAATGACGAAGAAGTAGTCGGAGCGCTCGCCCTCGCGGACCAGCGTTTCGCCCGTGTCGACGGCGCGCCGGGCGCCGCCTGCCTCGAGGGTGGCAATCTGATCGTCAGACAGTCGCGGGTACGCACCGTATATGTCGGGGGTTTCCGCCGGCGGAGTCGAGGCGCGCTGGTCGGTGGCGACCTCAGACATAGTTCTCATGGACGTAGCACCACCGCCACTTCGGTCCCGGCTCCATGGACTGCACGATCGGGTGGCCCACCGTGTCCGCGTGCGCCCGGGCATGCCGCATCGGTGACGAGTCGCAGCAGCCGACATGCCCGCACGTCAGGCATAGCCGTAGGTGCACCCACGGTGTGCCGAGCCGCAGACATTCCTCGCAGCCGTCCGTGCGCGGGCGCACCGGGCGAATCGCCGCCACGTGTGGATCTATACCCACGGATGTCATGGCCGTGCCCCCTTCCCGCTGCCGGCCGACAGTGCCTGGTCCAGCCAATTGCGCAGCGCCGCAACGGGCGCGGCGCCCGCTTGCCGCCCCCGTACCTGCCCGTGGTCAAGGAGCAGCAGTGTCGGCACCGCCTGCACCGCGAACCGCTGCGAAATCGCCGGCGCCTTGTCCACGTCGACCTTGACCAGTTTGAGTTGTCCGGCGCGTTCGGTGGCGAGCTGCTCCAGCGCCGGACTCACCATGCGGCACGGTCCACACCAGGTCGCCCACAGATCGACAAGTACTGGAACCGAGGACTTTTCGACAACGTCGGCGAAGTCCTCGTCACCGGCCGCAGCGATCCACGGCAGCCACTGGTGACAGTTGGCGCACCGGGGCTTCCCGGCGGCCCCCGCGGGTACCCGGTTGCGTTTTCCGCAGTGCGGACATGTCACGATGTCTGATTCCATGGCGCCTCCTCCGTCACGCCGCCAGGGCCGGTTCCGAATAGGCCACGGCGAGTTCGCCGTTCTCCACGGTGACGCGGATCTTGCCACCCCCCGCAATGTCGCCGCGCAGCAACGCCCGGCCGATCTTAGTCTCCACCTCGTGGGCGATGTAGCGGCGCAGCGGCCGCGCCCCGTACACCGGATCGTAGCCGTGTGCGGCGACCATCCGGCGAGCTTCCGGGGTGATGTCGAGCTCGATTTGCCTTTCCGCCAACCGATCCCGCAGCTCGGCCAGCTGCAGCTCGACGATCCGTTCGATCTGCGGCATCGACAGCGGGGTGAACAACACGATGTCGTCGACGCGATTGAGGAACTCGGGCCGGAAGTGTCCGCGCAGCTCGGCCATCACCCGGTCGCGCGCGTCTGGCTTGATCTCGCCGTCCGCGGTGACGCCGTCGAGCAGGTAGTGCGATCCTATGTTGGAGGTCATGATGACCACCGTGTTGCGGAAGTCGACCTGACGTCCCTGTGCATCGGTGAGCCGGCCGTCGTCGAGCACCTGCAGCAGGGTGTTGAACACATCGGCGTGCGCCTTTTCGATCTCGTCGAGCAGCACCACCGAGTAGGGCTTGCGACGCACCGCTTCGGTGAGCTGGCCGCCCTCCTCGTAGCCGATGTATCCCGGTGGCGCACCGACCAACCGGCTCACCGTGTGCCGCTCCTGGTACTCGCTCATGTCAAGCCGGACCATGCTGTCCTCGCTGTCGAACAACGCGGCGGCCAGCGTCTTCGCGAGCTCGGTCTTACCGACCCCGGTGGGTCCGAGGAAGACGAACGAGCCGATCGGGCGGCGCGGATCCCGGATTCCGGAGCGGGCCCGGATCACCGCATCGGCGACCAGCTGGACCGCCTCATCCTGGCCGATCACCCGCTCGTGCAGTATTTCGTCGAGCCGCAGCAGCTTTTCCCGTTCGCCCTCCTGCAACCGCGCGACCGGTATGCCGGTCCATGCGGCCACGATTTCGGCGATCTCGTCCTCGGTGACGACCTCGCGCAGCAACGGCTTTTCGCCCTGCTTGGACGCCAGCTGTTGCTCGGCCGCTTGCAGTTTGCGCTGCAGTTCGGTGATCTGGCCGTAACGCAACTCGGCCGCCCGGTTGAGGTCATAGTTGCGTTCGGCTTCTTCGGCCTCGTGCCGGAGCCGCTCGAGTTCTCCGCGCAGTTCCTGTACCCGCCGGATCGCCTGCCGTTCGGCGTCCCATTGCGCGTGCCGCGCGTCGGCCTCCGCTCGCAGATCGGCCAATTCTTTGCGAAGTTCCTCCAGACGTGACTTGCTGGCCGCGTCGCTCTCCTTGGCCAGCGCCGCCTCCTCGATCTCGAGCCGTGTGACGCGGCGGGTGATCTCATCCAACTCCGCTGGCATCGAGTCGATTTCGGTGCGAAGGCGCGCACAAGCCTCGTCCACCAGGTCGATCGCTTTATCGGGCAGGAAGCGGTCGGTGATGTAGCGATGCGACAACGTGGCTGCCGCCACCAGGGCGGCGTCCTGAATCTTCACGCCGTGGAACACCTCGAGGCGTTCGCGCAGCCCGCGCAGAATCGAAACGGTGTCCTCGACGTCAGGTTCGTCGACCAGCACGGTCTGGAACCGGCGCTCCAACGCGGCGTCCTTTTCAATGTGCTTGCGGTATTCGTCGAGTGTGGTGGCACCGATCATGTGCAGCTCACCGCGGGCAAGCATCGGCTTGAGCATGTTGCCGGCGTCCAGGGACCCCTCCGTCGCCCCGGCGCCGACCACGGTATGCAACTCGTCGACGAACAGTAAAATTCGACCCTCGCCCGCCTTGACCTCTGACAGCACCGCCTGCAGCCGTTCCTCGAACTCACCCCGATACTTCGCACCTGCCACCAGCGAACCCATGTCGAGGGAGAAAATTGTCTTGTCCCGCAGGCCCTCCGGCACATCGGCGCGAACGATCCGCTGGGCCAGGCCCTCCACGATCGCGGTCTTGCCGACTCCGGGGTCGCCGATGAGCACCGGATTGTTCTTCGTCTTGCGGCTCAGGATCTGAATCACCCTGCGGATCTCGGCGTCTCGGCCGATCACCGGATCCAGCTTGCCGGCGCGGCCCTCGGCGACCAGGTCGCGGCCGTACTTCTCCAGCGCCTCATACGCCCCCTCCGGCGACGCCGAAGTGACCCGCTGGTTGCCGCGGACCTTGGTCAGCGCGCCGAGGAACGATTCCCGGGTAACGCCATGGGAGGCCAGAATCCGTCCGGCGGCAGTCGCCGAACCCTCTTCGGCGAGGGCGATGACGAGGTGCTCCACCGACACGTATTCATCCTTGAGCCGCTTGGCTTCCCGCTCGGCGGCCTCCAGCAGGTTCGCCAGGCGCCTGGTGACGGAGACTTGGCCGGGCGTCGCGCCGGGGCCGCTCACCTTCGGGCGCCGGTTCAGCTCGAGTTCCAGGTCCGCGCGCAGTGCCGCGGTGTCGGCGCCCGCCTGATCAAGCAGCCGCGGCACGAGACCCTCGGGCTGGTCGATCAGCGCCATCAACAGATGTTCTCCGTCGACCTCGTTGTGGCCCATCCGGGTCGCGATGGTCTGTGCTTCGGCCAACGCCTCCTGTGACTTCCGCGTCAGCTTGTTGATGTCCACCGCGATGTCCTCCTTCGCCGAGAAGCGGATTCCAGCTCTTCGATGTGGTCCAGCAGGTCGAGCACCAGCCCGATCGCCGCGTAGTTCAGTCCCAGCCCTGTCCTCAACCGCTGGATACGGCCGATTGTCACCAACGCAGACGGTTCGAACCAGAGATCGCCGCGGGCATCCTGCTGGCAAGCGACGAGGCCTAGCGCCACCAGCCGGCGCACCATGTCGGGATGCAACCCGCAGCGTGTTGCGAAGACGTCGAGCTGCATTCCGGGCCTCCGCGCCAGGACATAGTGTGATGCGGTCATCGGCCCCTCCTCGGGTCGAATGTGGACTGCGCCGCCAGTTGCTCGAATAGCTCACGTTCCCGCGCAGTGGGTTTCGGTGGCACCATCACCTTGATTTCTGCGTAGAGGTCGCCTGCGGCACCGCGCGGGTTGGGCATGCCTTCGCCGCGCAGCCGCAACCGCCGGCCGGTCGACGACCCCGGCGGCACCTTAACTTTCGCTTCACCACCGGGAGTTCGAATCGCGACAGTGGTCCCCAGCACCGCCTCCCAAGGCGACACCGGCAGATCGACGGTGATGTCGCGTCCGTCGAGCCGAAATCGGGGATGCGGCTTGATGCGCACCCGCAGGTACAGATCTCCGGCCGGTCCATCGCCGCTACCTCGGCCGCCCTGTCCCGCCAGCCGTATCCGCTGACCGTCGATGACACCGGCGGGAATGTTTACCTCGTAGTTGCGGCCGTCTAGTGAGATTTGCCGTTTGCCACCCCGGTAGGCCTCCTCGACGGTCAATTCCAGCAGCGCTTCCTGGTCTGCGCCGGGAATCGGCCCGAATCCGCCACTGCCGCCGAACATGTCGCCGAAAAGGTCTTCGATGTTGATGCCGTCGGCGCCGCCGAAGCCGGGGCCGTAGCGCACGCGGGCGCCGGAGGGCCCTCCGCCACGGAAGCCGCCCGCGCCCGCGCCCACCCGCTCTTCCCAGTCCTCGGGTACCTTACGGAAGTCTTCGCCGAATCGGTCGTAGCGCTTGCGGGTTTCGGGGTCCGACAGCACGTGATAGGCCTCGTTGATCTCCTTGAACCGATCTTCGGCCGCTGGATCCTTGTTGACGTCGGGGTGATGCTTGCGGGCCAATGTGCGAAACGCCCGCTGGATCTGATCGGCGGTCGCGTCCCGCGACACCCCGAGCACTTTGTAGTAGTCGCTGGCCAAGAAGCGTCACTCCCCGCGTCGGCTGACCACCACGGCCGCCGGCCGCAGTCGCCTCGAACCTTCGCCGTAGCCCGGTCGAAGCACTTCGACAACCGTGCCTGGCGCGCTGTCCGGCTGGTCCACCACACCGACCACCTCGTGACGCTCCGGGTCGAAGGGCACTCCTGCCTTCGCATCGCGCGGATAGCCGAGCTGCTCGAGAACCTGTAGCGCTTGCTCGAGAGTGCTCCGCACGCCCTTGAGGACCGCGTCGGACTGGTCACCGGCATGACTGATCGCCCGCTCCAGGTTATCCACGACGGGCAGCCACGCTCCGGCCACCCTGGATCGTTCCGTTGCTCGTTCGCGGTCCAATTCGCGGGCATACCGCTTGCGCAAATTGTCCAGATCGGCAACGGCGCGCCGCCAGCGGTCCTCGAGCTTGGCTAGCTCCGTGTCCGAACCAGGTTGGGAGGCAACCGCTTCTGGCGCGTTTTCGTCTATCCGGTCATCGTCCTCTTCGGTCTTGGAACGCTCTGCGGGGCTGACCATTGCGGCTCAGCCCCGGTCGAACTCGGCGTCGACCACGTCGTCGTCACCGACTGGAGAGCCCTGGCCGCCGTCGGTCGGATGCCCGTTGCCGCCACCAGACTGCATGGGTTGCAGCCCATAAAGCACTTGCTGCAGTTCGGACGTCAGGGACTGCACCCGGTCCATCGGTGCGTCTTCCTTAACGGCTTGGCGCGCGTCGGCGACCAGCATTTCGGCGCGTGCCCGATCGTGCGGCGCCGCCGAGTCGCCCAGTTCGGCAAGCCGGCGCTCCACCTGGTATGCCACCGAGTCGAGCGCGTTGCGCGCCTCGACGGCCTTGCGCAGTTGCTCGTCCTCGCGGCGGTTGGCCTCGGCCTCAGCGAGCATCCGCTCCACCTCGCTCTTATCGAGGTTGGACTGCTCGCTGATGGTGATGCCCTGCTCGGCGCCG